>MEOD01000039.1 GCA_001768555.1 Bacteroidetes bacterium GWF2_29_10 | reverse complement strand
GCCCCAAGAAGTTCCCCAACTATTCTTTGCCTTAAAACATTGCAGATTGTCATCATAACCCACAAGCAACACGGCATGACCAAATTCGTAATATCCTCCTGTGTATTTATATATTCCACCTTTGTAATAAAAAAAGCTTTGAGGAACATACATTGCTACACTAAGAGGTCCTTCTTGCAATGCGTTTCTTAAATCGTTTACAGCCATGTTTTGTCCCCACATATAATCGTGAACATCGGTTACTTTTATATTATATTCTGGCTCGCTACATTTGTCATTACAAGAAATAGCTGTTGCATCTTTTGTCTTATAAGGGAAGCAAGTTTCATTTGGAATACCATTTTTCTTTGCATAATTATAAACCCATATTGGCCATCCTCCATTGCAACCATCATTTACCACTGAATTGCACGATAAAACAGCTTGCTCGGATAAGTTAAGATTAGTTGTTGGAATACCTTGTTGACCAGCTATTTGTTTAGAGATATTTTCTATCAAACCAATACCTGAGAAGCTCCAGCATGAACCACAATAACCTTGATTTTTTGCTTCGGAATCATAAGAACTCCAATCAATAGAGCTAGCATACTTTAAATTCTTTCTTGTTTTTCTATTTTCCGACAATTCTATAGTATCAATAACTACGCTCACTGCCAAGTCATAATCATTAGCAACATAACGTTGATTTGTTGTGCTATAAGTAGCACTATTTGACTTCTTGTTATCATTATACAATTCAGTTCGCATTGGCGTTACTTCAATCTTAGGCAAAAGCACAGTTACAACAACATTATCTGTAGCAGAACAAGCATTATTAGTAACCGTAACAGTATAAGTCGTTGTATCAGTTGGACTAACTGTAATTGATGCTATTTTTGCTCCATTGCTCCATAAATAGGTGCTTCCACCTGTAGCAGTAAGTGTTGTTGGAGTTCCAGCATTAACCGTTTTATCTGCACCAGCATTTGCAGTAGGAATAACAGCATTAACAGTTACAATCACTTCATCACTTTCGGTAGCACCATCTTTGGTCCCTATAACAGTATATGTGGTTGTAACTGTTGGGCTAACAGTTATTATATCTGTTGTTGCTCCATTGTTCCATAAGTATGTATCTGCACCAGTTGCTGTAATACTTGTAGAACTTCCTTTGCATATAGTTTGGTTGGCGCCTGGATTTATAAAAGAGTTAATAACAAAAACAACCACATCATCAGTTGCAGTGCAAGCATTATTAGTAACGGTAACAGTGTATGTAGTTGTAAGACTAGGACTGACTGTTATTGATGGAGTTTTAGCAATAGTATTCCATAAATAGTTGGTTCCTCCAGTAGCCATAAGCGTGACAGAAGTTCCTCCCACTATAGTTTTGTCTTCACCAATGTTAACTATAGGTAATGGATTAACAAGAATTATTACAGTATCAATAACATTACATGTCCCTGTTGTTCCTATAACATAATATGTGGTATTTTGAGTTGGAGACACATTTATAGAATTTAAAGTATCTCCATTATTCCAGGAATAATGAAAAGAATTAGTTGCTGTTAACACTGCGGTTTCTCCTTGGCATATTGTTTTATCATTAGAGGCTTTAACAAAACAATTTAAAGAGTTTTCTATATTAAGAACGACTTCGTCTGTAGCAGAACAACCATTTATATTAGTAGTGACAGAATAAATTGTAGATTTTGTAGGAGCAAGATTTATTAATTGTGTTGTTTCTCCACTATCCCAGGTGTACTTTGTTCCATTTGTTGTTCCATTTGCTGTTAATGTTATATTTGCACCACTTTCAATTATTGTATCTTTGCCTAAATTCACATAGCAAGCATTAACATCCTTAAATGAGATTTCGGCATAACATGCATCAATATTTGGAGCATTATCTGTTCCTGGATTTTCGTCATAAGGGATACACAATACTCTATATTTTCCCTGAATGTCTCCAAAGTTAATTGTAGCATTTAATTCTCCTTGATTACTTACTATGCATGGTTCCCCCAAAATGCAATTAGGAGGAGAATTAGCGTATATAGTTGCTTGCCCAGATGCAAATGTTTTCCGTACCATCCATTTGTAATATGTAGCACCAGAAGTTGGTTCTATTGCGAAATTATAATCTATATTTTGGATATTCTCAAAAGTGCCAGATATATTACCTCCTTTTTTCTTACTTAAAGAACAATCTTTAGAAAAAACTTTAATGTTGTCTATTTGTTGAAGGAAACTATTATTTGAGTTTGTGTTTTCAATTTTAATTTTCAGATTAGAGGCTTTAGGTAAATCATAAGAAGCATACATCCATGTTCCAAATGGGAAATAATAATTAACATCTAATTTTTGCCAATCATAACCTTGTCCAATTGAATAATAAACATTTGGACAAAGTGCTGTGTAATTTTCATTATAAGTATATGTATAATTTGGGAATTGTTCTCCGTAAGCACTATAATATGCTTTGAAAGCAAAACGAAGTTCAGCACCATTAGAACATTTACTTGTATTTAATTCTTTGGTTATGATTTGTGCTCCACCATATGTGTTACAAAATTCATTTCCAGGGTAGAAAACAACACTTTTGTCGCTAGAACTACCAGTATAATTTGTTTTAGGGCTTGTAGAAGAACCTGCTCCTCCACTAAAAAGATATGTTTCTGCTGAGGATTTCTTTTTAAGACTATGGTAAGGTATATTTATACCATAAGTACTTGTATTAGGATATTCCATACTTGCAGGGGAATACCATTTATCTATTAAAAAATCCTCAATGTAAGGAGACGCATTTATATTTTGTACTTCTACAGCTGGAGATTCTAATGTAATTTTAAAATTGTCAATGGTTATAAAATTAGAATCGTTAGCGTTTGGGCAATATAATAAAACACTAATATTCTGTCCTCCACATACTTTATTGTCTAATAAAAAAGAGAAATATTGACAACCAGTATTTTGACCTGAATTTGTATTAGGAGAGATTTCACCCCATTTAACCCAACCGTTTTCCCAAATACTCATTGTGTTAAAAGCACATTTTCCTGTAATAAGATAATATACTTCAATCTTTCCTGCACTTGTGTTTACCTTTCTTGAAATAAAAGATAATTTAATTCCCTTGCCTTGCGAAACATTTAATGTTTTCGTCATAAAGTATGCTTTAGAGCTACTTGTGTATAAAACATAATTACCATATTCACAAGCATAATTTCCTCCAGCACTTCTTGTTAAATTTTTAACATCATTTCCAGATGTATATGAAAAATCACTAAAATCTTCATTAAAAAGAACATTTGTTATATTCACAACAATGGTGTCTATACTAAAACATGTTCCATTAGTTCCTGTAATAAAATATGAAGTAGTCTTTGTTGGGCTTACATTTATAGAGCTGGAAACATCTCCAGTACTCCAAGAATAATATATAGCTTTACTACCAGCACTTAAGTTGACACTTTGATCTGGAACAATATTCTTATCTGCGCCAGCATCTACTATTTTGTAAACATTAATAACTGATTGGGTATAAGCTTTACAATTGTTTTTTGCAGTAACCGTAGCTTTATATGTTGTGTTTACCAAAGGTTTTACGATAAGAGGATTATATGAGGAACCATCACTCCATTTGATATAAGCATATTCATTTGGAATATAAAGGATAACGCTATCCCCTTGACATATTGTTTTTTCTTCAAAATTGTCTATAGCAAAATTATTTGCAACAATAAAAATACTGTCAACACTAGTCTCGCCATTTTTTGTTCCAGTTACAATATATGTTGTATTTTCTGTTGGAGCAACTTTTATAGTTTTTGTTAACTCTCCAGTACTCCATGTATAATTAGTAGCGCCTATTGCTGTTAAATATATAGAACTACCCGAACAAATTGTATCATAATCCGAAATAATTTCAGTCTTAAATACAGTATCATTTTTGCAATAATTTGCTTCAATAAATACTCCCGAGTCATAAGTAGCGTCTTCAACATCTGCAATTACTATTTTTATATGATACTTTTTTCCTATAATGAGATTTGCTTTAGCATAAAGAGGGGTTGTTAATCCGTCAAATTCTATAGTTTTACTCTTATTATTAAAATAATATTGAGAATTTTTTAATTCATTAATATTATTCGGATTTATCATTTCATTAGTATTCGGAATTAAAGCAATATTTTTTTTATCATAAGTTGTACCATCGGGATTGTCTCCTGTAATAAAAATAGCAAAAACATCATTATATTTATAACCAACCCATTCTGGATATTCTTCAGATCCAAAAACATACTTCATTGAAAATTCGTCATCTATAGCAACAAAATCAAATTCAAGAACTGCAGCATCAAAAGTCCCATAATATGTTATGATACTGTTTAAATCACTATCTCCTTTAAGATTCCAGTTAGTAGATGTTCCTGAGAAATTGAAAGAATTAGCGGTGGCGTTTTTTATATTTCCTGTAGACATTAAAAAGCCCTCTTTTATACCCAATACTGTAGATTTCTCCCCTGTTGTGAATTTTGATATTGCAGAACTATCTTTAAAGCATTTCCCTGTAAATTTAGCATTTGAAATCTCAACATTCTTATCCATTAATACATTCTTCACCAACCATTCAGCATAAACATTTGCTGACAACTCAGGATTATCAACTATCAATTGAGACATAACATTGAAGTTATAAACAAACAACAATACAACAATAGTAATAATTTTTTTCATAATTTTATAATAAAATTAAGTATATGACTAAATTAACTTTAATCATTATTTGAGAGTATTCAAATTGATTAAAAATTGGGACAAATATAAATATATTATTTGAAATAATTATGTTTAAAATTTAAATAAATTGAAAAAAAATTCAATTAAGTATGTCAAAAAAACATTTTAGAAACACTTTGTGGCTTTTTTAAATATATGGAACGTGGATGATGCGGATTTTTGTAAATGTGGTGAGAATGTATGGAACGCAGATGACGCAGATGCTACGCAACGCAGATTTACACGGATTTTTTATATGCCCTTACGCGAATTGGCAATAATGTGGGCAATCACATAGGATTGCCCCTACGATGTGTATTGATATAAATTTGTGTATTAATGTGGGCGTATTCAATACGCCCGTACAATAAAATTATTAGTATTGATAATCAATCATTTAGTGATTTAAGTGATCTTAAGGATTGTACATGATTGATTTTTAGTTAATTGCACAAGTAATTAACTTTCAGTATGTAAATTCTATTACTGTACATGTACTGTACATGAAAGGTACATGAAAGGTACTATAACAGTACATAAAAGGTACTATAAAGGTGTCTCGTCCTAAAATAGGTTTACACATAAAAATAGAATTATGAAAAAATTGTATGTGTTAGACAGGGCATGCGTTATGTTTTGCTATATTTAAATATTATGCTCATTGTCAGTGTTTTATTAAACAAAGTAGGGTTAGGGTAACTTTAGGGTGAAGTAAGGGTAACTTAAAGGCGAAGTAAAGACGAAGTAATAGCATATAACGCAATGGAAATTAGCAAGTTAAGTGTTTTTGTGTAATATATTGAATATTAAATTGTTACAAAAATAGTAACATAAAAAAATGTTATAGTAAATTAAAATGGATTTAAAATATGTTTTAGTGTATGGTTAATGTATAGTTGATGTGTAGAATTTATATTGGAAGTCTTATTGGTTAAGGGTTTCACGAAAATTAGTGGTTTTAATAATTAATTCATGATACTTTTAACCCAGATTCCGCATTAAAAAAAAATGACTAATTTTGGGTGTTAATTTCTAATGCGTAGCGTTAAACAATTTTTTGCCATGAATATAGAGTTT
>MEOD01000038.1:29343-35772 GCA_001768555.1 Bacteroidetes bacterium GWF2_29_10 | reverse complement strand
GTCAAAGAAAACGCTTTACGAATTAGTTCGAGATAAGGATGACTTGATAGAAAAAGTTTTCACATATTTTCATAACCAAGATTGTTGTATATTTCAAAGTGCCCATGAAAATGGAGTTAACGCAATAGATGTCTTATTTAAGGTTAGCGAGATAATTTTGGAAAGAGTAAAAAATATAAATCCAGCGATGATTTATGATTTACAAAAGTATTATCCAGAATTAATGAAGTCCTTTATAAATTCAAAAAGAGAAACTGCTTATAATAATATGAAAAAGAATATAGAAAAAGGAATTGAAGAAGGCGTTTATAGGCAAAATGTAAAAATTGATTTAATATCTCGTTTTTACTGGGCAAGGTTTGAAAATTTTCACAGCTCGGATATATTTAATGATATTAAAGAGAAGTATACCCCAGAGCAAATATTTTATACGTTTGTGGAATATCATATTCGAGGTATAGCAAGTGACGAAGGTTTGAAAATATTAAATAAAATAATGGAAACAAAAATAAAAAATAGAATATGAAAAGGACAATATTGTTAATATGGTTTTTAGCTTTAATTATTGTAGTAAAAGGACAAGATATTAAAGGTAAACAATTTTCAATGAAAGAGGCAATAAGTTTTGCAGTTAAAAATAATTACACATTAATTAATTCGCAAAAAGATATTGAAATATCAAAGAAAAAGGTAAAAGAAATAATAACTATAGGTTTACCACAATTAAGTGGAGAGGCGTCATTTAATGATTTTCTTAAAATTCCAGTTATGCAATTACCCGATTTCTTTTTTGCAGGTATGCCTGGAGCTTTGGAAGGTGCTCCAACTGGAGCTTTAATACCAGTAAAGATACAACAAAAATATAGCATAAGTGGGAGTTTAACAGCGAGTCAGTTGATCTTTGATGGTTCTTATTTGGTAGGAATTCAAGCTGCAAAAGTATATGTTCAAATTTCGGAAAAGTTATTACAAAAGAACGAACTAGATATAAAACTAACAGTTGGTCAAACATATATAATGGCACTTGTTATTGATGAGAACATTAAAATAATAGATAAATCTCTAGAAAATATAACTAAAATATTAACCGAAACTAGTATAATAGAACAAAATGGATTTTTAGAAGAAACTGATGTTGACCAAATAAAGCTATTGAAGATTAATTTAGAAAATACCAAAAATAAATTAAATAGGCAAAAAGAATCAACACTAAGCTTATTAAAATTTATAATGGGAGTGAATATAGAAGAGACTATTATATTGAATGACAACTTAAATAGTTTATTGTTAGAGGCAAACAATCAGGAAATTTTAAATAAAACTGTTGATGTAAAAAATAATTTTGATATGCAGATAATATCCACACAAGAGGCAGCAAACAAACTTAGTCTAAAAAATAATAGATTTGGTTATGTTCCTTCTTTGTTTGCTTTTTACTCATATCAAAAAGATTTCAAGGGAGATAAAATAAATCCATTTGCAAAGGGAGTTGAATGGTTTCCAACATCAGTATTGGGATTAACTTTAAAAATTCCGTTGATTGATTGTGGAACAAAGCATTTTAAAATACAACAATCAAAGCTAGAACTGGAAAAAACAAAAGTATTAGAAAAACAGGTTGAGGAATCAATAAAGATGGAATTAATAAATGCAAAGTCTAATTATTTAAGTTCATTTGAGACATTAAAAAATGAGCAATCAAACATGGAATTATCAAAAAAAATATATGATAAAACAATTATAAAATATAAAAATGGTACGGTATCAAGTATGGATTTGACACAAAATCATAACCAGTATTTGAACAATCAAGCAAATTATTATAATTCAATGTTGGAGTATTTAGTTGCAAAAATAAAGTTAGATAAAATATTAAATCAATTATAAAATTTAAAAAAAAGAAATATATGTTAAGAGTATTAAATAGCAAAGTATTGACAATAATAGTATTAATTACTATGTTAAGCGCATGTGGTGGTAGTTCTAATAAAAAAGCAGAATTAGCTAAACTAAAAAAACAAGAATCTGAATTGCAGGATAAGATCAAGCAATTGGAATTAGAATTGGAAAAGAAATTTCCAGAAAACAAAAGAGTTGTAGGCGTACAAACAATTTTAATTGAACAACAATTATTTGAGCATTATATAGAAGTGCAAGGAAAGGTTGATGGAGATGAGAACGTTATAGTTTCACCAAGAGCTGCTGGCAATATCATCAAAATTAATGTAAAAGAAGGCGACATGGTCAAAAAAGGTCAAGTTTTAGCTGAGATAGATGCAGATGTATTGATTCAAAGTATAAAAGAACTTAAAGTTTCATTGGATTATGTAACAGAATTATATAATAAGCAAAAATCCTTATGGGAGCAAAAGATAGGTTCAGAAGTTCAATATCTTGGGGCAAAAAACAATAAAGAAAGCTTGGAGTATAAATTAAAAACACTAAATGAACAATTGGAGATGTATAAAATTACGTCTCCTATAGATGGCTCTGTAGAAGAGTCTCCTTTAAAAATAGGACAGTCTGTAGCACCAGGAATGCTTGCTTTTAGAGTAGTTAATTTTTCTACAATAAAGGTTGTAGCTGATGTGGCTGAGAATTATGGAGGATTAATAAAGAAAGACAATGACGTTATAATTAGTTTTCCTGATATGAATAAAGAAGTATTGTCAAAGATTAGTTTCAAAAGTAGATATATTAATCCTGTTAACCGTACATTTAAAATAGAAATAAAACTAAAGTCAGAAGATGCTGATTTCTTTGCTAATATGATTACTATTCTAAAAATAAAAGATTATGAAGCAGATAGTGCTATTGTTTTACCTATAAATGTGGTACAAAAAGATGCAGAAGGTAGTTTCGTTTATATAGCAAATAACAATAAAACAGAAAAGCGTTATTTAGGTTTAGGAAAAACTTATAATAATGGAGTTGAAATCTTAAAAGGAATAAGTGTTGGAGAAAAAGTTATTTCGGTAGGCATACAAAATGTTGAAGAAGGTCAAGAAATAATAGAACAATAAAAACGAATCAAAAATGAAACATAAATTTAAAGAATTTAAACCCACTAGTTGGTCTATTGATAATAAGACAAGTATATTTGTTCTTACTATTATATTGTCTATTTTTGGAATGATTGCATATAATTCCATACCAAAGGAACAGTTTCCGGAATTAGTAATACCAACAATGTTTGTTAGTACACCCTACCCTGGAACATCTCCAGAGGATATAGAAAACTTGGTTACACGTCCAATAGAAAAAAATATAAAATCTATAAATGGTGTAAAAAAAATAACCAGTCATTCTATTCAAGATTTTTCGGTAATTACTGTTGAGTTTAATACTAATGTAGACGTAGCAGTTGCAAAACAAAAAGTAAAAGATGCTGTTGATAAGTCAAAGAAAGATTTGCCAAACGATTTGCCTGCCGATCCGAATGTAATGGAAATAGATTTTTCAGAAATGCCTATAATGTATTTGAATATTTCAGGTGATTTTGAATTGGATAAATTAAAACAATACTCTGAAGTAATCCAAGACAGAATAGAATCATTAAAGGAAATAACGCGAGTAGATATTGTTGGAGCTTTAGACAGAGAAATTCAAATTAATTTGGATATTTTTAAAATGCAAGCGGCTAGTGTTTCTTTTTCAGATGTAGAACGTGTTGTTGCTTATGAAAATATGACAATATCGGGAGGAGCAATTGATGTTCAGAATATGAAACGTTCGATTAGAGTAGTTGGAGAAATAAAAGATATTGAAATTATAAAAAATATTGTATTGAAATCATCTAGTGGAGCTTTGGTTTATTTGAAGGATATTGCAGAGGTAAAAGATGATTTTAAGGAAAGAGAAAGTTATGCTCGTTTGGATGGTAAAAATGTAATTACGTTAAACATTGTTAAAAAAAGTGGCGAAAATTTATTAGTAGCCTCATCCAAAATAAAAAATATATTGACTGATTTGCAAGCAAAAACATTTCCTGCTAAACTTAAAATCACTATAACAGGAGATCAGTCAAAGCATACAGAGAACACTTTAAATGAACTAAATAATACTATTATAATTGGATTTATTCTTGTAACAATAGTATTAATGTTTTTCATGGGCTTTACTAATGCTTTTTTTGTTGGTATGGCTGCTCCATTATCAATGTTCTTAGCATATTTAGTAATGCCTTCAATAGGCTTTACTATGAACATGCTTGTTATGTTTTCGTTTATTTTTGCTTTGGGAATTGTTGTTGACGATGCAATTGTGGTTATAGAAAATATACATAGAATATATAATACAAAGGGTTTGACTATTGTTAATGCCGCAAAAATGGCAGCAGGTGAAGTTTTTATTCCAATCTTATCAGGAACGTTAACCACAATAGCCCCTTTCTTACCTTTAGCTTTTTGGCCAGGTATTGTTGGTAAATTCATGTATTTCATACCTATAACATTGATTATAACCTTGTTTGCATCATTAGTTGTTGCATACATTATTAATCCTGTATTTGCTGTATCGTTTATGAAACATGATGACCATGAAACTAAAGTTAACATAAATAAAAAACAAATAATGATAATAAGTTTTGTGTTTATAGGTTTAGCTTTAATATTGTACGTCTCTGATTATTTTGGTGTTGCAAACTTTGTTGTGCTTTGCTGGTTAATTTATCTGTTTTTTCAATTTGTAATGAATAAAGTTATAATGAAATTTCAGTTTACATTTATTCCTGCGTTAATGAATAAATATGAAAAATTATTGAGATTTATAATTAGAGGAAAAAATGCATATTATGCACTAGCATCTGTTATAGCTCTATTAATTTTAACATTTGTTATTGTCGCAATCAAACCACCAAAAGTTGTTTTCTTCCCTGGTAACGATCCTAATTATATCTACGTTTATATAAAACTGCCTGTTGGGACACATTTAAATTATACAGATTCCATATCAAGGGTTATCGAAAAAAGAGTTGTTAATGTTGTAGGAAATAACAATCCAATAGTAGAATCAATAATAACAAATGTAGCTTTGGGAGCTTCTGATCCTTATGATAACGACAGAACAACAGTTTCAAATAAAGCTAAAGTTAGTGTAGCTTTTGTAGAATTTTCGAAACGAAATGGTTGTTCTACCGTAGATTATTTAGATAAAATAAGAGAAGCTGTAAAGGGTATATCTGGAGCAGAAATTACTGTTGAACAAAATAAAGGAGGACCTCCAACAGGTAAACCAATTAACTTAGAAGTTAGTAGTGATAATATGGATGATCTCGTGTATGCTTCAAATGATGTTAAAAAGTATATAGAAAGTTTAAAAATATCTGGCATAGAAGAACTAAAAAGTGATTTTGATGATAACAAACCTGAAATAATTATAAATGTAGATAGAGTTAAAGCAAATAGAGAAGGAATATCCACTGCGCAAGTTGGTTCAGAAATAAGAACAGCTGTATTTGGAAAAGAGGTTTCTAAATTCAAAATCAATGAAGACGAATACCCTATTCAAGTAAGATATTTACCTGAACAAAGAAATGACATTAATACATTGATGAATAGTAAAATAACTTTTAGGGACATGAATACTGGTTTATTAAAACAAATTCCTATATCTGCTATTGCTAAAGTTGAATATAATGAAACCTATGGAGGCATAAAAAGAAAAAACCTAAAAAGAGTAATAACTATATCTTCAAATGTTTTGACAGGATATACTCCTAATGAAATTATTAAGCAAATTAACAATGGATTAAAAAATTACAAAATAAAAGAAGGTGTTGATATTAAGTTTACGGGTGAGCAGGAAGATCAGCAAGAAAATGTTAGCTTTTTATCTATGGCAATGTTACTTTCATTATGTCTTATAATTTTCATACTTATAACTCAATTTAATTCATTGGGTAAACCGCTAATCATTGTAAGTGAAGTTTTATTTAGTTTGATAGGCGTACTACTTGGTTTTGTCTTTTTTAATATTACTATATCAATTATTATGACAGGTATGGGTTTGGTTGCTTTAGCAGGAATTGTTGTAAGAAATGGTATTTTACTTGTTGAGTTTACAGATGTTTTGCTAGCAAGAGGCTATAAAACAAGAGATGCAATAGTAATTGCAGGAAAAACAAGAATAACACCCGTATTACTAACAGCAACAGCAACAATATTAGGTTTAATTCCTCTTGCTATTGGTTTCAATATTAATTTTGTTACTCTTTTTACTGAACTAAATCCTAATATTCATTTTGGTGGAGATAATGTAGCCTTTTTTGGCCCACTTGCATGGACTATTATTTTCGGTTTATCATTTGCTACATTTTTAACTTTATTACTTATTCCTGCAATGTATTTTATAATGTATGGAGGAAAAATCAAGTACAATAGATTTAAAAATAGGGTTTCGAAACATTTAAGTTAACAGTGTAACCACTTT
>MEOD01000038.1:0-29328 GCA_001768555.1 Bacteroidetes bacterium GWF2_29_10 | reverse complement strand
TCATAGGAACATATCCTATGAGGTTTTTTTTATTAAGTCAATAATATTATTTAGACTTATCAGGATAAACTGGCGGTTCTGGTATTGTCCAAGTTTTAGTTTTTAGTTCTTCTTTTAATATTTCTATGCCTTTATTAAGTTGTTGGTCTTCGCCCATATATTCTTTGTAAGGGTCATTATCAACAACAATGTCAGGGTCAACTCCATATCCTTCTATAACCCATTTACTACCGTCGAGAGCATAATGTGAGAATTCAGGTTTTTGCATAGTTCCTCCGTCAACAAAAGGTAAGCTACCTCTAATTCCAACTACCCCACCCCAAGAGCGAACGCCTATAACTTTTCCCATTTTATGTTGTTTGAATCGGAAAGGGAATAAGTCGCCATCACTAGCCGAATAGTTATCAATAAGGCAAACTTTTGGTCCAACATGAATTTGCGTAGGACTAACATATGAAGCTCCATTGCGTGATATTTTTAATATAGCAAGCTCACGATTTAATCTTTCTATAATCATAGGAGATACATTTCCTCCTCCATTTCCACGGTCATCAATAATAAGAGCTTTTTTAGTTAATTGAGGATAGAAATATTTTATAAATTCATTAAGACCATCACTAACCATATTAGGAATGTGAATATATCCTATTTCACCATTAGATGCTTTATTTACTTTTTCAATATTTGCTTGCACCCAATTGTAATAATAAATATCAGCTTCATTATCAGTAGGTATTACAATTATATTTTTCGCATCAGTTTGTGTAGGTGTTTTATTAATAGTTAATTCTACTTGTTTGTCTGCCGTATTAACAAGAGAAGCGTAAATGTCATTCATAGTGTTAGTTTGTTCTCCATTCACTGCAATAATATAATCACCTTCATTAATATTAACACCAACTTCTGTTAGAGGAGAACGCACTTTTTCAACCCAATTTTGTCCTTTTAGAATCTTTGTAATTTTATAATATCCAGTTTTAGGATCCTTTTCCAAATTAGCTCCAAGTAATCCCAAGCTAATTTTTTCAGGATGAGGTTTATCTCCATCATTAACATAAGCATGTCCTACGCTTAATTCGCCGATAAGTTCTCCAATGATATACGTTAGGTCCGAACGATGTGCAACGTAAGGAAGCAACACTCCATATTTGTTTTTCATCTTATTCCAATCAACACCGTGCATATTAGGATCATAAAAGAAATCACGCATTTGTCTCCAACTTTCATTATATATTTGTTTCCATTCAGCACGTAAATCTACATTCATTTTCATGTTAGATAAACTAACGATGTCTTTGAAATCAGCTTTCGCTTTAGGCATATCTGCAATATAATAATTACCTGCATTGTAAACTAAAATCTTTTTACCATCAGCACTTACTTCATATCCTCCTATTGTGGCAATGTCCGTTTCTTTTCTTTCTTTAAAATCATACATTTTTAAAATAGCAGAACCTTGACCATACTCGCTTTGCATATAATAAACCATACCATTATTACAATAAATACTCCAATAATATCCTGCACTAATTGGAAGAACAAGTAATCTGTCAGCAAGCCCATCAATATCAACTTTTGTTATGTTATCTGTTGTTACTGCTGGTTTATCTTTTGTTTTAGGGTCCTTTATTGCTGGTGTTGCTTCTTCTTTTTTAATAGTTACTTCATCGTTGATAGGTTCGAAAGGAGATTTAGTGTCTTTAGCCAATGTAATAATATAAATCCTCGACATGTTAGTGTAAGCATGATTCCACTCTGTTGCACTATATATAGGGTTAAAATCTCTATCGGATGTAAATAATAAATATTTTCCATCTTCACTAAACACTGGAGAACCTACTTCAAACCAACCATCAGTAGCAGCTGTAGATTTTTTTGTATCAATATTGTAAATATATATTTTAGACTTTGAATCGGCTTCTGCTTTGTCGTAAGTAATCCATTTGCTATCAGGCGACCAGTTAAAGCTAGTAAATTCTCCATATTTTGTTTGGTCAACTGTGACAATATTTTTATTATCAATATCCACATATTGAAGCCTATTCATCTTATCACCCCAAAGAAGTTTTTTACTGTCAGGTGACCATTTTACAAAGTATTTGTAAGTGTCTCCATTTTTAGTTATTTGAGTTGTTTTCCCACTTCCATTTGCTTCTGTAATATATACTTCATATTCTCCAGACTTATCAGATATAAATGCCAAATATTTACCATCAGGCGACCATTCAACATTACGGTCATGAGCTTCTGGCGATTTAGTAAGATTCTTAGTTATTCCGCTTTTTGCAGGAACAGTAAAAATGTCTCCTCTTGCTCCAATAGCTAATCTTTTACCATCAGGAGAAACAGAAGTAGATGTTATAAATTTTGAAGCATCAACCATTTTATTCCTTGCATAATTTTGGTCGTCAACAACTTTAATAGTAACCTTCTCATATTTTTCTGTCTTTAAGTCAAAAACATATATATACCCTCCATTTTCAAAAACTATAGCATTATCACCAATAGAAGGAAACTTTATATCATATTCTGTAAATGTAGTAACCTTTCGTGTAGTTTTATCTTTTATATTATAGCAAAACATATTCATTATTCGATCTCTGTCTGAAAGATAATAAATATTATCAGCGCTCCACATAGGGAATATATCTTGAGATACATTATTAGTAATATTCTCAGTCTTTTTAGTAGTAAAATCAAAAATCCAAACATCATCAGCCATTCCTCCTTTATAATACTTCCAAGTTCTAAATTCACGACAAACTCTGTTGTATGCTAATTTAGTTTTATCAGGGGAATATGAACAAAATCCACCAACAGGCAAAGGCAATTCTTCTGAAAGCCCTCCATTAGTAGAAACTGCGAATAGTTGTCCTTTAAAATCATTGAATGTTTGCTTTCTTGATCTGTAAATAATTGTTTGATTATCTTTCCAAGTCATTGTTATATTATTTGGCCCCATTCTGTCACCAATATCATCTCGTGATAAAGTCGCAGTATAAGTAAGCCTTTTAGGAACACCTCCATCTGAAGGCATGGTATATATTTCTGTATTTCCATCATATTGAGCAGAAAAGCCAATGTATTTACCATCAGGCGAAAACTTAGGAAACATCTCATATCCGATATGATTAGTTAATTTTCTCGCAATACCACCTGCTTTGTCAACAGAATATAAATCACCTGCATAAGAAAACACAATTTTATTCCCGTAAATAGTTGGGAAACGCATTAATCTAGTTTCATCTTGAGATGAAACATTTAAAGCCGAAATTATTAAGGCTATAAAAAACATTTTTTTCATCATAGTAAATCAGTTTTATTTTTAGCAATATTAATAAATTTATAAATACAGAACAATTGTTTTAGAAATAGAGGCTTTATTCTTATACTAATAAACAGAAACAATCTATCAATTTTAAGAAGTTTTTTATCTCAATAATTATCTCAAAAAATTAATGCAATAGCTTTACAAAAAAAATGACATTAGCATACAAACAATACACTAAAAATATTCGTATATTTTCTCTATTATAAATTAGACATTATTAATATCTTACATAAATGTTGTAATCTTCTATTTTCTTCAATAATTTATAATTTTTAAAATTAAAAAAAAGAAACTTTTCTTGCACATCACCTTTACTAATAACATATTTAACCTTCCCTGAAATAATAATTTCATTTGCGTGACTGTAATCAAATGCTTGATTGAGATAACACGTTGTTGCAATTTCCTTATGAGGAAAAATCGTATTCTTATATAAAAAATTATCCATCCAATTATGCTTATCACAAAAAACTAAATCATTATTGCCCAAACGAACCTCTTTATTCATATACATTGCAACTTTTTCACTCTTATTATATTCGGTGTAATCATACACATAGTTCTTTTCCCAAACTATATTAAAAGTTCTCGAAAACATCAAAAACAAAACTACAATAACAAAAGGAATCTTAAACCTTTCTGTTTCTACTTGACTATAAAATGCTATTGATAAAATAACAACAATATTTATAAAATCACTAAAGTAACTTGGAGTTGAGCCCCATTTCAATCCTGTACCTAAAGCCCATCCAAATGATAATATCGCAACAAGTGACAAATAAAACATCTGCAACGAACCCCTTAACCAATAAAGTGAAACTATTAAACCAATAACAAGCAATATATTAAACTTCTCTATCGTTGGTTGTATTAAATTTGGGTAAAAACCTTTAAAATCAAGCCCATTATTAACTCCATTTACTACATTATTTATAAACAATTCTATATTATCAACAAATAAAAACAAAAATAATATAAAAAAAAGACAATAAAAAAAGACCTGCATTGCTAATAACCTATAACGTTTAGCAAACAAAAAATACAAACTATTTATGAAAACCAATATTAAGCCTGTTTGCTTTGCGAAAATTGTAACAATTACCAAAAATGTTGACAAAACTAAATAGCGCTTAGAATGCTGACTTCTTATCATTAAATAAAAAACACAAACAGACAGCAAAAACATGAAATTATAAACACTGTCTGGACGAGAATAAGCATGAGGTTCTATATACACAAAAACAAGACTAAAACCCACAAAAGACAAAAACCTGCTTACCCCAACACAACGAAATAAAAACAAATAAATTAATAAGCCCGTTAAAAAATTAAAAATAAGAGAAACAGTTCTACTCAAAAAAAATACATCCAATGGAACGTTCACATCTGTACCAAAAACAAACGACATCCAATAACAAACATTATAATAAATAGGGGTATATTGTGTTATTGCATAATGCGGTAATTCTGGATTATTGTACAAACCTTCTCCCGAAATATAATTCTGCAATGAATAAATAACATTAGGCTCATATGCAACCAAATATGGAATAGGAACACTCAAATTATGCAAACGAATATAAAAAACCAATAACAACAACAAAAAAACCAGAAAACCACTAAAGCTAAATAGCATTCGAGGAAAGAACTTCCAAATACCACAATTATTTATAATTTCTCTCATTTTCTCCAAACACCAATAATTGTTTTACCAAACCTATAACACAAAACTCTATCCATAACAATGCTTATTCTAATCAAAACATTATCCCAAAATTTAACCTGTTTAATTGTCGGATTGGACGACTTCAATAACAACTTATTTGCCAATGATGCAAAAAAACCAACACTATCCAAATATCTCACAAACTCTAACTTCATTTCTTTCGGAACAATACTTTTAAGCATTCGCATATTATACCTCCTATAATGACCAATTGCCTTGTCAAACTCTGTAAATAAATAATTATAAGCAGGAGCTAAAATTATCAAACTACCACCAACCTTCAATCGATTCTTTGCAATCAAAAGCTCTCCAATATCATCCTCAATATGTTCTATAACATCAATATAAACAATAGTATCATACCTCTCCTCATCAGGCAAACAATCCAATTTACTATTAAGAACAACAACATTCCCTTCAACACCCAAATCTCTCAATTTTCCTAATATACCTTCCGACAAACTCTTATCAGGCTCCAAGCAAACCCATTTACTAACTTTAGCATTTATCAAAAACTGAGTTGTACCTCCACTACCAGCTCCAACCTCTGCAACATGTCCTCCAATATAATCTCTAAACATATTCCCAAAATATCCCTTCCAATTAGTAGCAATCTCAAAAACATCCAACTCTTTACCTATATACTTCATAACAACTCCATTAAACTCCTACCTTTATTATATCTCCCAAAAACTCCTTATAATCCCTTATCGGAATTATAAGCTTCTGATTCTTATTATTCAAAACCATAAATGCTATAAACAAAATTATCAAAACCGATTGCAGTAAAATAATTATAAAACCAATAACCGCTGACGTTGCCCAACCTGGAATTGCCATATCTGTAAAAAGCTTAAAAAAAGACACAACTACTATACCTAAAAACGCTATAAAAACACCTAAACCCATAATAATTATCAACCTAACTGCAACCTTATCCATAAAAACAGATACCGCACTCAATCCATGTATTATCAATGACGTAAAATTCATCTTTGACTTCCCCTTGTATCTAACGCCTCGCTCAATAATAACTGTTTCATACTTATTTTTCGAACGAATAACACCACATGCAAAATGATTCCATATCTCTGAAACATGAACCAACTTCTTTCCTATATTAATAGGTATTATACAAAAATTCCCAAAATTAATTTTAGTACCAGTCAATGCATGAAAAATAATCTTATAAATGAAGTAAAACAATCGAAACCTTAGTCCTTCATGACGCTTACCTCGCTCCGCAAATATTATTTGCGTTCTATCATTTCTATAAGCTTTTAAAAATAAATCTATATCTAAAACCTTATCCTCTCCATCAGCATCCATTACAATTATCGCATCATAATCATAATTATCGACTACATAGCTCAATCCAACCGATATTGCTCTTTGATGACCAACATTGGTATTCAAACGCAAAACCTCTTTTATTTCTTCATTATAAACATCTGGAATAACTGACGACGAATCATCAATCACAAAATTATCTATTAAAATATCTGTATGCTCTTTCTTAAACTTTAAAATATCCTCCAACAAACAATCATACGAATCCCAATCATTATACAAAGGAACAATTATAGCAATCTTTTCTTTTAACATTATTTATATATTTTCGGTCCGTAAAGATATAAATTCAATCTTTTACAACATCTATTATCAAAAAAAAAATATTAATTAGGATTATCCTAAAAATAAATTTAATATAAATCCTATATTAAACAACAAGATGAATGTTTTTATATACTCTCAGTAAGGCTTGATATTCAGTCAGGCGAAACAGTGGAAGCGCTACGTAATAGTTGGATGGTTGTAGTGATGTAAATTATTTTATTTACATAATTTTTCTATTGTTGCTTTGTCTAAAGAGTATCCCATGTTTAAGACTATGTGCCAATCAGAACAGGCACCAGCGAAATCTTGTAAGTTAAATTTAACAATTCCTCGGCTGTAATATGATTTTGCGTGATTAGGGTTTAGTTCTATTGCTTTGCTGTAGTCTCTTAAGGCTTCATTGTTGTTTTCTAAATTGCGTTCTGCTTCTGCACGATTATAATACGCTAATGCAAAGTCTTGGTTTAGTTCAATTGCCTTATTGTAGTCGGTAATAGCGTTTTCATAGTTATGCAAGCAATATCTTGCAATGCCTCGATTGTTATAGAATTCTGGATCGTTAGGGTCTAACTCAATTGCCTTGTTATAATCTTCAATTGCGTTTGTGTAATCTTGCAAATTGCGTTTTGCATTAGCGCAATTGTAATATGCCCAAGCAAAGTTAGGGTTTAGTTCTATTGCCTTATTATAATCTTTGATAGCTCCGAGATAGTTTTGTGAGTTATATTTTTCGTTTCCTTGATTATAATATTCTTTTGCATTTTGTTTGAGATATTCTATTTCGGCTTTTCCCTCTTTTAAATTTAGGGCATAATACGCTTTTGTTGCACTTTGATTATAAGCCTGCAATGCGATTGCAAGTAATAATGTAACAAAAATAGTATATTTTCTTAACATTTATTTATTTATTATTTATTTGTTTGTTTAAGTATGGCAAAATTACAATTGTTTAAAACTACAAAATATACGTAAATACAGGAATTATTTGGAAGGTTTTATATACTAAAGGATATACGAAAATAGTAAAATTACCTACTTTCTTCCTGTCATTTTAGATAAAAAAATAACGAATGACAGCAAATTTCGAATTATGAGTAAAAAAATGGATAATGAGACGGCATTAATGGATAATTAGGAGATGTTTGGATTGTTAAAACTGAGGATAAGACACTCTTTCCTACGACATCGTAGTCAACAAATACAGTTATTACAAAATTTGGGTACAGTAGCAGGCACATTAAAGGTGTAATTGCAGTTATTGCCATAATTATTTATGAATTGGAAAACGAGATTAGTCGTTCTCCAATTCAAATTCACATGATATTAAAAAAAAAATCATTATAAATTAAAAAAAAAGTTTTATACTTGCATCCAATTAATGCAGGTTATTACATATTGTAATTAGGAGTAGAAATGTTTTCAGTAATCAAATTATTGGAAGCGTTTTTGGAGTATGTAATAGTTGTGTGAATATTAGTGTAACCATAATAATAAATAGAAATTTAATAGATTATGCTTTTTAATTCATTTCACTTTTTATTTTTTTTCATTGTTGTAACTTCTTTGTATTTTATGATACCATACAAGCAGAGATGGTTTTTGTTATTGGTAAGTAGCTGTTATTTTTACATGGCTTTTGTTCCAATTTATATACTTATTTTGGGTTTTACGATTGTTATTGATTATTTTGCGGGTATATATATAGAAAATGCTAAAGGAAGTCGTCGGAGGCTTTTTTTAATATTTAGCTTGATCGCAAATATAGGAGTTCTTGCTATTTTTAAGTATTATAATTTTCTTAATACAAATTTTTCTTTTTTAATGCATGGATTTGGATTGGATAATCCTATTCCATATTTATCAATTCTTTTGCCTGTAGGTCTTTCGTTTCATACATTTCAAGCAATGAGTTATACAATAGAGGTGTATAGAGGTCATCAGAAAGCGGAAAGACACTTTGGTATTTATTCTTTGTATGTTATGTTTTATCCACAACTTGTTGCAGGGCCTATTGAACGTCCACAGAATTTGTTGCATCAGTTTAGAGAAAAGTATGATTTTGATTATTATAGAGTTGCAGAGGGCTTTAGATTAATATTATGGGGTTTTTTTAAGAAGATTGTTATTGCAGACAGATTGGCAATTTATGTAAATACTGTGTATAACAATCCTACTGAGCATAATGGGACTACACTTATTTTGGCTACAATCTTTTTTGCGTTTCAAATCTATTGTGATTTTTCGGGATATTCAGATATAGCAATAGGTACGGCAAAAATTATGGGTTTTAAATTGATGACAAATTTTAATCGCCCTTATTTTGCAAGGAATATTTCGGAGTTTTGGAAGCGTTGGCATATATCTTTATCCACATGGTTTAAAGACTATTTGTATATTTCACTTGGAGGGAACAGGGTTTCGGTTCCACGTTGGTATTTCAATTTATTTATAGTCTTTGCCGTTAGTGGTTTATGGCATGGAGCGAATTGGACGTATATTATCTGGGGAGGTTTGAATGGTTTTTACTTGGTTTTTGCAATTGTATCAAAAGGGTTTAGGGATAAAATTAACAAATTTACAGGATTAGTAAAGTTTCCTCTAATCAACAATGTGTTTCAAATATTGATAACCTTTATGTTGTCATGTTTTGCGTGGATATTCTTCAGAGCGAATAATGTAAGTGATGCATTTATGATAGTAAAGAAAATTTTAACATCAAAGGGAGCTATTTTTATAGAAAACCCATCGATTATGATTTTTTCGTTTTTAGCAATAATTATCTTATTCTTAGTTGAGTTAAAAAAAGAGTATTATAAGGGAAACTTTTCGTTTTTTAATAATAAGCGCTGGCTAGTCCGCAATCTGTCTTATGCTGCATTAGTTATTATCATTTTGTTAATGGGAGTTTTTGATGGCGGACAATTTATTTATTTTCAATTTTAACATTATGATAAAAATCTTAATTTATAAAATCAAAAAGAATCCGTATAAATTTTTTCTAGTAAAACTAGTTGTTCTTTTTACAATTATATTTAGTCTAGACTTTTTTATTGGGAATATTCTTGGTTATTTTTATTTTAAGCAAGAAAGTGGGTTACAATACAGAACGACTTATTCAATAGAAAAAACAACAGCTGATTTGCTAATATTTGGTTCGTCCCGAGCAAATCATCATTACTATCCCACTCTTTTCGAAAAACGCTTAAACTTATCTTATTATAATGTTGGCCGTGATGGTAATTTTATGTTTTATCATTCAGCAGTGCTTAAAGGAGTGTTGAAAAGGTATTCACCAAAAATTATTATTTTAGATTTTATAGGAAAAGAGTTTGAAGAAAATCAAAACAGTTATGACAGATTATCGTCACTATTACCATATTACAAGACGCATCCAGAGATGCGCTCAATTATAGAACTAAAAAGCAAATATGAGCGATTAAAAATGCCATCATTCATATATCCTTATAATTCATCAATATTTACAATTGCTATTGGGAATACAGAATTTAATAAAAGGAGGAAGGGAGATATAAAAGGTTATATCCCATTAAATAAGACGCTAGTGGGTTCAATAGAAATCGACAGTAGCTCGTCAAAATATGAAATAGACAGCATAAAAATTAAAGCTTATGAGTCATTTATTCAGGATTGTAAAAATTCGAACGTTAAGCTTTATATTGTGTGCTCTCCTTATTTTACAAGCTATAATCATTCGGACTATTCTTTAATAATTGCAAAAGAAATTGCAAAAAGAAATAACATCCAGTTTTTTGATTATTCAAATGATTCTACATTTCTAAATAAACCTCAACTGTTTGCAGATATATCACACTTAAACGAAGAGGGATCAAAGCTCTTTTCCAATATGCTAATTGATTCCATACAAAAGACGATTGAAAAAGAATCCAAATAAAAAAATAGGTGAAATTCTTTAGAGCGTGATAAATTATTTTCCAAGTCACATCTTGCTTCAAGTATTGATTAATAAGAGTTAGGGAGATGGTTTATGGTTTATATTTCAGATTGTATCGAAAAAAAAGGTATTATTATTGATATTATTTTCTTATTAAAAAAGAATTTAATTATTTTTGTGAACTAATTAATACAAATAATATCATGAAGAAAGTTATACTAAGCCTTTTTGTAGTTTTTAACTATTTACTAAGTTACTCTCAAAACTGCGATATAAAAACGATTAATGACACTATTATTAATTATGGAAATAGCATTGAGTTATTTATAGTAAATAATAACTATACAGCGGAAGATACTTTCAAATGGAGCAACGGCAAGGAGGGATTGGTTAACAGTGTTTCACCAATAAATAATACGACTTACACGGTAACTTATACAAGTTATTCTTGTAATGTTGTGGATACGGTTGTTGTTTATATAAACGGGTTTTTAAATACTGAAGATAGTATCTTTACATCAACATGGGCGGAACAATGTGCAGAAAACATAACTGTAAATGTTATAGATTATGCTTACCCAATTGACTCGGGGTATATAAACGGAAATAATTACTTTGGAGACCTTGAAAAAGGGATGATCTACAAGCAATCAGATATAATAACTGTTAATTCAGTAATTGCATTTATTCCAGTGAAGATTAATTCATCAAACTCAGATGTTTATGCAAAGATATACAATCTTAACTCAACTACGATGCTCCCAACGGGAACTGCAATAAGCACATCAAAGGCAGTTAAAATGGCAGATATAGACACAACTTCATATACTATCTTTGAATTTAATCCACCAATAAAGGTGACAACAAATTTTGCAATAACTATTACTATTCCAGATAACAGCCAAGGAGACTTGATAGCCATTACGTCAACACAACCTGGATGTAATTCGGGAGATACATTGGCAATAGAAAAATGGTCGGACAATACATGGGTTAATGTTAACAACAATATTACATGGGGTGCTAATTTTGACTTTGCTCTTTTCCCTGTTATATCAAAGGAAATTCATTGCACGGCTAATGCAGGAGCAGATGTTACGGTCAATTCGGGTTCGGCAACGACAATAAGTGCAACAGGCGGCGCCACATATCAATGGAGCAATGGAGGTACAAACAACACATTTACGATATTTCCAACAGAAAATGTAACTTACATAGTTACGATAACCACAAACGATGGTTGCAAAGCGACAGACAATATTGTTGTTAACGTTAAAACTTCACCAATATCAGCGAACGCAGGTTTGGATAAGACTATTTGCGAAGGAGATATTATTGTGCTAACGGCACAAGGCGGAGATATATATTCATGGAGCAATGGAGGAACAAGCGAAAGCATAGCAGTGCAACCAACACAAACAACAACCTATAAAGTTACGGTTAAATCGGGAGCCAATTCGGCAACGGATGATGTTGTAGTGTTTGTGTCAACGATACCAGTTATTAGTGCAGGTTTTGACAAAACAATTTGTAATGGAGAAAGCGTCAGTATAAGTGCAATAGGAGGTTCGGAATATTTATGGAACAACGGAGTTAAAGCCTCAATCATAAACGTTTCGCCAACATCAAACTCCACTTATAAAGTTACAGGGAAGAACACTGGAGGTTGCTCAAACACAGATGAAGTTGTTATTATTGCTAAATCATTCTCCAAAGTAAACTTAGGAAATGATACTATTTTGTTTTCAGGAAGTTCGTTAACATTAGACTGTAAATTTTCGGGAACTTACAGTTGGAGCAACGGCTCAACATCAAAAAGCATTACAGTAAGCCCAACTAGCACAACAAAGTATAGTGTCACAATAACAAATAATGGCTGCACATCATCAGACGAAATAGCTGTAGATGTTAGTAGTTCAAACAATGTGTATGCAGGAAGTGATAAAACAATATGCGAAGGAGACAGCGTTATTATTATGGCCGTTGGAACAGATACTTACTCATGGTTAGAAACAGGTGAAACAGTAGCAGCATTTTATGTAAAACCAACAATCACAACAACCTATACTGTTACAGGCTCAACAACTGGAGGAGTTAATTCAACGGACAATGTTGTTGTAAATGTATTGGGAAAACCAATAGTAGATGTGACTACAGATACATCAATGTGTGCAGGATTAAGTTTAACATTTGATTTGAGCAATATTAATTATACATATAAATGGAACACTGGCGAAACAAATGGTTTGGTTACTTTCTATCCCGTAGCTAATACTCAATACTCCGTTACGGTATATTCAAAAGACAATTGTAAAAATGTAAGAAATATAAACGTATCAGTAAGCACCGCCCCAACTGCAAACGCAGGTAACGACGCAACAATAGCTTCAGGAGAAACGATTACACTTACTGCAACAGGTGGCACAAGTTATGAATGGAGCAATGGGGGGAACACTCAATCAATCGGTGTTTCACCATTAGTAACAACGATATACACAGTTACAGTATATAAGGACTATTGCTATGCTACAGATGAAGTTGAGGTTTATTTAAATTCAACGCCATCAGCAAATGCAGGAGCAGACGTTACAGTTTGCAACGGTTCGTCAGCAACATTAAGCGCTTCTGGAGGAACTGGATATTCATGGAGTACGAACGAAACGACAAAGTCTATAACAGTTACCCCAACAGAAAATACGACATACAGAGTAACCGTATCATCGAGTAGTTTTACAGATACAGACGAAGTAATTGTTTACATTGGGAACGAAATGACTGTTTATGCAGGCGAAAACAAAACAATATGTAGAGGTAACAAAACCACATTAAGCACAAGCATTGGGACAAGCTACAAATGGAGTAATTTAGAAACTATGCCAACAATAGAAGTTTCCCCAACTACATCCACCCAATATATTGTAACAGTATATAACGGCACATGCTCTGGGACTGATGAAGTGATAGTATTTGTTGATAAACCAATAAGTGTTAAAATCACGCAAACAGCTCCAGTATGCGAAGGCGGAAAAGTCATATTAATGGCTTCAGGTGCATCAAAATATCAATGGAGTAATGGAGAAACAAACAGTTATACAGAAATTACCCCCGTTTCATCTTCAATTATTACAGTTACAGGAACAAAGGGAGCATGCGAAGCAACAAACGAAACAACAGTGGACATTGTTACAGAAATACCAGCAACATTAACTGAATCACATTCAATTTGTATAGGAAGCAGCACTACATTAGTAGCAGGCGGAGGAACAAATTATAAATGGAGTACAGGTGAGTCCGCATCATCAATAAAAGTTAAACCTATTCAAACTACTGCATACATTGTTACGATATCATCAGGAATATGCTCAGAGATAAAACAAGTTCTAGTAAACGTTGACTCAGTTATCTCTATTGATGCAGGTGAAAACATTACTATGTGTAAAGGAGACTCAGCAATGTTAAACGCAACAGGAAATAATTCAGTTAAATGGAACACAGGAAGTGTTGGCAACACAATTAAAGTAAAACCAGATTATACATCAGTATATATTGTAACAGCACAATCAGGGAACTGCGTTGCTACCGACAAAGTTATTGTATATATAAAACCATCATTAGAAACCAAAGTTACATCAGACATGACAATATGCCAATATAACGAAACAAAACTAAAAGTTACGGTTTCAGTATTTTATAAAGATAGTGTTAAATTCACATGGAACACGGGAGATACTACATCTGAAATAATTATTCAACCAGATACATCAATGATATACAAAGTAAGCGTAAAATCAAAAGAATGTATTGCAGAAAAAGGGATAAACATTACAGTATTAGAAGGTGTTAAGGCTGACTTCGACTTCTTTATTGATAGTACAGACTTCTTAACTGTTGAATTTTTTGATAACTCAATAGGTAACGTAGATTCATATTATTGGGATTTTGGCACAAATGATAGTAGCGATGTGGCAAGCATTCCAAATACGACATTTAAATATAAAGACTTTAATTACTACAATCCAGAACTTACAGTTAAAGCTGCAAATGGATGTACATCAACAAAAACAAAGAACGTTGGCGCAGTGAGAACAAGTATAAACAATGTTGTAAGTAACAGCACAGCAAAAATAGATGTGTATCCTATCCCTGCAATTAGCAACATAAACATAAAAGCAACAAACAATAAAATAACAGGAATAAAATTAATGGATATCCTAGGAAAAGTATTACTAGAAAAAGAACTAACCCCAACTTACTACCATAAGTTAAATGTTAGTAACTATACACCAGGATTATATCTATTGAAAATGACAACAGAAAAAGGAGAACCAATAACAAAAAGAATAGAAATAAAATAAGCCTTTTACAAATGAATATTTCTTTTAATAAACCCTACCTAACAGGAAAAGAAGCACATTATATATATGATGCGGTTTTTTCTGGTAAAATTTCAGGAAATGGCAAATACACAAATAAGTGCCATGAATTTTTCGCACAAAAATATGGATTCAAAAAAAGCTTACTAACGACAAGCTGCACGGATGCACTAGAAATGGCTGCAATATTGATAGATATAAAAGAAGGAGATGAAGTAATTATACCTTCATACACCTTTGTGTCATCAGCCAATGCGTTCGTTTTAAGGGGAGCAAAAATAGTTTTTGCCGATAGTAGTGCATTAAATCCCAATCTAGATATAGATAAAATAGAAGAGTTAATAACTGCAAAGACAAAGGCAATTGTTATTGTGCATTATGGAGGAGTTGCTGTTGATATGGATAAATTAATGGCTATAGCAAATAAAAACAATATATTTGTAATAGAAGATGCAGCCCAAGCAATCGACTCTTATTACAAAAATAAACCATTAGGCTCAATAGGTCATTTGGCAGCCTTCTCGTTTCATGAAACAAAGAATATCATCTCAGGAGAAGGAGGCTTACTGGTTATAAATGATTCGCAGTTTGAAAAGAGAGCAGAAATTATTTGGGAAAAAGGAACAAATAGACGAGCCTTTTTTAGAGGAGAAGTTGATAAATATTCATGGGTTGATATAGGTTCTTCCTATTTACCATCGGACATTATAGCAGCATTTTTATTTGCACAACTTGAAAACATTGAGCTAATCCAAAATAAACGAAAGTTTATATGGAATTTATATAATGACTTATTAACCCCTCTTGAAAAGAATGGTTTTATAAAACTGCCTTACATCCCTGATTACGCAACAAATAATGCGCACATGTTCTACATTGTTTGTAAAACAGGAGAGCAAAAAGAAAAATTGATAGCCCGCTTAAAAGATCAAGGAATTCTAGCCGTATTTCATTATCTTTCATTGCACAAATCTCCATATTATGAAGGGAAACATGATGGGCGCACCCTACCCTTTTCTGATCTATATTCTGATTGCTTAATTAGATTGCCATTATATTATGAATTAACAGAAGAAGAAGTTAGATATATAGCTAAAACAATAACTGATTTTTTTCAAAATTAAGTTCTTATGCTATTTAATTCTATTGAGTTTGCAATATTTCTGCCTATTGTTTTTTTGTTATATTGGTTTGTTTTTAAGTATAACACACGTGTTCAAAACGCTTTTCTATTAGTTTCTAGTTATTATTTTTATGGTAGTTGGGATTGGCGTTTTCTGATATTATTAATAGGAAGTTCTGGAATTGATTACTTTGTAGGTCTAGCTATATGGAAGCAGGAAAATGCGAATAACAGGAAATTATTGTTAGCACTAGGAATTATATTAAACTTAGTAATATTAGGCTTCTTTAAGTACTTTAATTTCTTTTCATTGCAGTTTCACCGGGTTTTCACTTTATTTGGAGGCTCCTTTGATTTGACAACATTGAAAATCATCCTTCCAGTAGGTATAAGTTTCTACACATTCCAATCAATGAGTTATTCAATAGATATTTATAGAAAGAAACTAGAACCAACGAAAGATTTTATAGCTTATCAAGCGTTTGTTTGTTTTTTTCCACAATTAGTTGCAGGCCCTATTGAAAGAGCAAAAAATTTGCTTCCACAATTTTCGCAAAAAAGAGTTTTTTCATACCCAGAAGCAGTAGATGGTATGCGGCAGATACTTTGGGGTATGTATAAAAAAATGGTAGTTGCAGATACTTGTGCAGAATATGTAAAGTATTGTTACGCTAATCCGAACTTATATGATGGGAGTGAGCTCTTGGTTGCATCAATATTCTTTGCATTTCAAATATATGGGGACTTCTCTGGATATTCAGATATAGCAATTGGGACGTCAAAACTTTTAGGATTTAACTTAATGAGGAATTTTGCATTTCCATACTTTTCGAGAGATATAGCAGAATTTTGGAGACGCTGGCATATTTCATTAAGCACATGGTTTAGAGATTATGTTTATATTCCAATAGGAGGCAATAGAGGTAACAAGCTTTTTCAAATACGCAATACGTTTATAGTGTTTGCAGTTAGTGGATTTTGGCATGGAGCAAGCTGGACATTTGTAGTTTGGGGGCTTATCAACGCTGTTTATTTTCTACCCTTACTATTAAGTAATAAGAACAGGGATCATCTAGATATTGTTGCGATAGGAAGGATTTTGCCTAATTCAAAAGAGTTCATTCAAATATTATTTACATTTTTACTAACCGTTTTAGCATGGGTATTATTTAGAGCAGGCACATTTAATGATGCGCTAGTTATTTATAAGAAAATATTTTCGTTATCCTTATTCAATATTCCAAAAGGAAATTTTATCGAACCAGTGTCATTTATATTGTTTTTAATAGTAGTAGAATGGGCGCAAAGGACAAAACAACACGCATTGGATCTGAACGGAGTATTTGAACGTTTATTAAAACATATTAATCTAAACAGACAATATTTTAACATAGAAATTATTTCAAGATGGTTTGTTTATTTAGTAATAGTGTCATTAATCTTTCTTTTTGGGAAAACTCAAAATGAATTCATTTATTTTCAATTTTGAGAAACTAAGATTTAATAATGAAACGTTTTTTAATCTTTACCACCATTTTTTCTTTAATAGTTATATTTATAATCCCATACGCAATTGGTCCGTTAAAGTATAACCTAAATGGTAAAGAAATCATCTTATCAATATTAAAAAGTAAAAAGAAAAAGAAAAAGACTAAAGTTTTAATAATTGGCGATAGTGTCGCACAGCAATTATTTAATAACCAAGATTACAATGACTCCATCTACTCTTTATGTTCGAACCAAACCATTAGTTTTGCAGGATATTATGTTTTATTAAAAAACTTTTTACAAAATAATAAGCCAGAAGAAGTAGTATTCCTTGTTTCACCTTTTATATTATCGAATAATCTTGATCAAATCTATACCTTTCAGTATTTTCTAAAACCCTTTTTGAAAAAAGAATATTATAATGAGTTTAGCCCTATTGTTTGGGAACAAATAAAAAAACAAAAATTATACTATTTAAGCCAAATACCTATCATTGAAAAATCAAACATAACTCCTAAAAACGAAAAAACAAAAGAAGCTTCAGGAATTATTTCGCCAATAAATAATGAATACATGAATAAATGTATACAATTACTAAAAACGAAGCAGATAAGTTATAGTTTTGTTTCTGTTCCCGTTAGCGAAACATCGAAAAAATCAATAGAAAAAATGAAAGCACATAAATCAAATTATAATTTTAAAAAAACAGGAATGAGTCAAAATGAAATAGATAATTTCCTAAATAATATTGTTTTTTTTCCTGATACATGTTTTATTGATGGAACACATTTTAAGAATCCTAACTTATATACCCGCTTTGTGAAATTTTAATTTTACAAATAAGAATGTTGAATAAAATTCCATCTAAGAAAAATGATATAATATATTTTTTAATGATAATTATTCTTTTTGATATAATTTTAGTAAATTTGTTCTTTAAACTTAAAAAAATTGCTTGTTATAACAAATAACAAAAATGAAAAATAACTTTTGAATGAAAAAAATTCTAATTATAGAAGATGATGACACATCAAGAAATACAATTGTTGATGCATTAGAATTAGAGGGTTATATTGTACATGCTGCAATTAATGGTGAAGAGGGAATAAAAATGGCACAAGAATTCTTACCTAACCTTATAATATGCGATATTAGAATGCCAGGAAAAAACGGATTAGAAGTTTGCCAAATATTGCAGAAGGAAGACAATACAGCAACAATTCCTTTTATATTCTTGACAGCTAATGCAGAATTGTCAGACATTAGGTTGGGATTACAACTTGGTGCAGATGATTACATAACGAAACCATTTGATTATGATGAGCTTATTTCCTCAATTTCTCGACGTTTAGAGAAACATCAAAGAATTATAGAAACAACAGAAAGTAAGTTTAAAATATTATTAGAAAATTCACTCTATGGAACTTTCATCATGCAAGAGAACAAAATTATTTTTGCGAATAATAAGTTTCATAAAACTCTTTTGTATTCCAAAGAAGAGATTATTCGAATAAACTTTTATGATATTATACATAAGGGAAGTTTAGATTTTTTCAGGAATAAGGTTTTTCGATGCCTTTCAGGTATTGATAGGAAAGCTCAATTTGAAACAGTGTTTCTTAATAAGAATAAGAAGGAAATTAATGTTGAGTTGTTTTTTGGTTTAACAAATATAAACGGCAAGGCAACAATCATAGGGAGTTTTAATGAAATTGATTCGAATAAGATTAACAATATTGAAGATTTAGATAATGCAATAAAACGAATTATTGATGAAAATCAAACTATTCCCGATTATATTTACAACAAGATATCAGAATTTTCAGGAAATGGTTCTAATAGCGAAAATATAAAGCTTGATTTTAAGCTGACAAAAAGAGAAAAAGAAGTACTACAACATGTTTGTGATGGCTTGAGTAATAGTGAAATTAGTGATAAATTATTTATAAGTGTAAGAACCGTTGAAGGACATCGTTCCGTGTTATTACAGAAAACTCAATCTAAGAATATAGCTGAGTTAGTGTCTTTTTCAATTAAAAATAATTTGGTAAATAAAATATAGATAACAAAATTTTATCCAATGCTTTAAACAAATGTATTAATGCAAATATCAACAAATTCAATTCTTTTCAAATTATTATTATTGTGTAACCTATTCTTTACTTTTGCTCTTAAAGCACAAAATGAAGAAGCCGATTATTATGTAAAAGATAGGATAAATAATAAAAACAGTTCTTATACAGACTGTGTAAAGTCAATTGAATTGACTAAAGGTGTTATGCTTTCGTCGCCAGAGATTTTGTTAAACTCAAGAGATAAGCTAAAATTATCGTTTGATGTAATGGGTCATAATTACAAAGACTATAATTACACTGTGTATTTATGCGATTATAACTGGGAGAAATCAATCCTTGAACCTAATGAATATATTGAAGGTTTTGCAGAAGGATATATAAGGGATTATAAATTTTCATTTAATAGATTGATTTCATATATTCATTATGAAGCGAGTATTCCAGACGATATGATGCAAATAACCAAATCAGGGAATTATGTGTTGCAAGTTTATCCAGATGGGAAAAAGGATAGTATTATTTTCACAAAAAGGTTTATTGTGTATGAAAGTTTAATAACTATTAATGCAAATATAAAAGAAGCAATAAATATTGAGGATAAATTTTATAAGCAAAAAATAGATTTTACCATAAATACAGGTACTTATAATGTAATGAATCCTTATACCGACTTAAAAGTAGTAGTTAATCAAAATAATAGATGGGATAACGCAATAAGTAGCTTAAAACCTAAGTATGTCAACGGAAATAACCTAATTTATAATAATGATAGAGATAATGTTTTTAATGGGAGTAATGAGTATAGATTTTTAGATATAAAGAGTTTACGCTATAATTCTTTTGGGATAAATAATATTCTTTATGAGGATACAATAAAGGTAAACCTAATTCCAGAGTCCTCAAAGCGTTTTGAAGTTTATTCTACACGCCCAGATATTGATGGTAATTTTATTATAAAGACAGAGGATAATAATAATTCAGAAACAGAGAGTGAGTATGTTTTGGTTCATTTTTTTCTAAAAACTAATTATCCGATTATAGATGGAGGAGTTTATGTTGGAGGAGGTTTTAATAATTATGCGATTGATAATAGATATAAGATGGTGTATAATTATCAAAGAAAAATGTATGAATTAAAACTATTGTTGAAACAGGGTTACTATAATTATTTTTATATGTTTTTACCAAATGGCGAAAATGTTTTAGATGAAACTTATTTTGAGGGAAGCCATAGGGAAACAAATAATTTGTATAGTATTTATGTTTACAATACAGAATTGGGAATTAAACATGACAGAATTATCGGCATATTAAAATTAAGTAATGGAAAATAAATATAAAAAAGAAAAAAAGTTTATAAATACTCCTCAATATCCAGGAGGGAGTAAAGCTTTCAAAAATTTTATTAAAGATAATTTAAAATATCCATCATTAGCTTTAGAAAAAGGAATAGGAGGTCTTGTTTTGCTTGAATTTGAAGTTGACGACAATGGGTTAGTTTTAAACGTTAATGTTATAAAAGGTATTGGTTATGGGTGTGACGAAGAAGCAATAAGATTAGTCAAACTTCTTAAATATGAAAAGGCAAAAAATCATGGCATAAGAGTCAAATCTAAAGTTAAAACTAAGATATCATTTGTTTTGCCTATCAAAAAGCAAGATAGTAAATTAGCAATAAGTTATACTTATACAGAGAGCTCCAAACCTACTAATTATTCTTATTCAATAAAAATAAACAAGACAAGCTGATTTTTATTGATGTTTTTTTTATTACTTTGATTTTTTTTTATAAACATTTTTAATAAATAAAATTATGAAGTTAAAAGTTACTCATTTACTGTTTGCTACGATAATTATTAGTATTGGAATTATTTCAAATAGTTGTAAGAAAAAAAATCCTGATGATAATTCTTTTAATATATTTTCAATAAATGAAGATATTAAATTAGGTCAACAGGTTAGTGCGCAAATTGCTTCTGACTCTGTAACATATCCAATATTAAGTGAGACGCAATACCCTGTAGCATACTCACATATAAGAAGGATAGTAAATGAAATATTGAACAGTGGCAAGGTTTATTATAAAGATGATTTTGCATGGGAAACCAAAATAATAAAGGATGATGAGACACTGAATGCTTTTTGTGTGCCAGGAGGTTATTTGTATGTATATACAGGATTAATAAAATATTTAGATACAGAAGATCAAATTGCAGGCATAATGGCACATGAAATTGCTCATGCAGATAGACGTCATTCTACAGACATGCTTACAAAAACGTATGGTATTTCGATGCTTTTTGATATTGTTTTAGGAAAAGGAAGCCAAGGAACACTTACGAACATAGCAACTAGCTTACTAACCTTGCAATATAGTAAAGATAATGAAAGAGAAGCGGATAATTATTCTGTTATTTATATGTGTCCAACAGAATATAATGCTGCAGGTTCTGGCGATTTCTTTGTTAAATTAGAAGAAGCTGGAACAGCAGGAAATACGCCAGCATTTTTAAGTACTCACCCTAATCCTGGCGATAGAATAACTGCAATAAATAAAAAGAAAAGTGATTTAGGTTGTACAGGGAATCAGAAATTTATTGACAGATATAACGATTTTAAGAATTCATTGCCTTAATCTTGTTCTGTTTCAATCAATTTTATAGCATCTTTTACATCTATTTTTTCGGAGTTTTTAAAAGCTACAATAAAAATATCTTTACAAGAACTTTCTGATTTTATTTTTGTAATAGCATCATTAACTTCCTTATATGTTTTAAATTTTCCTAATAAATATTTATATAGTGTCCCTTCTTTTATTACATCTATTTTTTGAGTTATATTACATTTTTGAGCGAAATAGTATTCCATATCAGGTTTTACATTTGCCGCTATTTGAATTTTAAAAACGATTCCAACATTTTTATTGTTATTTTTATTAGGTTTTATTTTTTGCTTAAATGAATAATCTAAAGCAATTTGTCGTTCATTAAGATAAGCCACAATAAAGCAATCACTACACCCATTATTAGTTATTGCTTGTTGATGTTCTGAAGCTTTTTTATAATTATCATAAGGGCCTATTAAATATTTAAACATATTGCCAACATCATTTTTTAATACGATATCATTAACTATATGATACTTTTCAATAAAATAATACTGTTGATGTTCATTGTCTAAAGCTCCTATTTGTATATAATATTTAGTACTATCATATGGGTTTTGAGTTCCAAAATGATTATTTAAAACATTTTTCAATTTAGAAACATTCGAATCCAAATTGTTAATTTTAACAAAAGCTTGCTTATAACTTTTGGTCTTTTTTGAGAACATATTATTATTATATTTTAATACATTTTTAAGGCTATTTATGCTTTCCTGATGTTTATACAAATTAAAATAAGTTTCCACCGAATCTTTACAATTGGATATATCATTATTAATTGAGTCCAGAACATTTGCGATATTTTTGTTTAACTCTTTTCTTTCTTTATTATACATGCAATATCTGCTCTCCATATTATTTTTAGAAAGAAATATATTTATATTTATTCCAGAATAAAACAATTGGACTTTATTTTTTTCATTAATTTCATTAACAAATTGAACATAATAATTATTAATTGCCAGCTCAAAACGATGCGATAATTTATATGAAAAGATAAGTTCTGGCTGAAATAATATATTGTTAAAACTGTAATTTTGGTTTAAATAATTTAAATAAATCTTATAATTAGAATACGATACTCCTAATCCCAGAAACACTTTAAATTTATCTGAATTATTGGATCTTAAGAAAAGATTACTAACATTAAATTGTAAACCTGAAATATATTTATCAATATTAGCATCAAATAAGATTTCACTGTAATTTAAATTTTCATATTCTAATTTAAGTTTTACACTATTGCCTAAACTAATTTTATAATTAATTGAATATGGGGAAGCAGCAGAAAAGTAGGAGGAGTTATCTAATCCTTCTAAAAAATACTTACCATAACTAAAACCTATTGATGAATTTTCTATTATCCTTTTTTGAGAAAAAGAAGTTATACTAAAACTTAAAAAGTAAAAAAATAAATAAATGTTTAAGCAAATTTTCATTATAGCAAATAAATGTATTAATTAAACACATTATTTTTTTTAAAATATTCTATTGTTTTTTTTCTTTTAAAAATATGTAAATTGCCTTTCAATAACAGTAGTATTTAAGGGATTAGAATTTTTATCATAAGAATATGTTATTTTTTGAGTCCAATTTTTTTTATTATCATATCCATTATATGATGTACGTCTAGCTATTTCCCCCGATTCATTATATTCTATTTCTTCAATTCTATTTCCTTTTTTATCATACTCATATATACATTTCTCTTTTAAAATTTTAGCCCCATTGTATTTTAAAACTTCAATTCTATTTCCTTTTTTATCATATTTATAAACTGTAGTTTCTTTAATACTTTCATCTGTATTGAAAATGTTTAGTTCTATTTGATTTCCAAACTCATCATAAAGCCAAGTTGTTTTATCTTTAAGAGTTTCATCTGGATTATATCTACTTCTTTCTATAACATTCCCTATTTTGTCATATTTTAATATTCTTTTTTCAATGAGTTCTTCTTGCGAATTATAGTTTTTTAATAAAACCTTATTTTCTAAATAGTAATATTTGCAAGTGTATCTACTTCTAAGAAGCCCATCCGTATCGTATTCATTCTCCTCAATTGGACTCCCTTTACTATCATATTTCCATGTCCACCTGTTTTCAATATTGCCTTTTTCATCATACTCAATTTCTTCTATAATATTTTCAGAATTATCATATTTGAGAGTTGACTTCCAAATAACATTTCCATTAACATCATACTTATTATGTTTTATAACCTTTCCTGTGCCATTATATTTCCAAGTATTTCTACTAACAAATAAATTATCTTTAGCATATTCTATTTCTTCAATTACATTTGCCAATTCATCATATTGATAAACATTTTTTTCTATTACAACACCAGATCCATTAGATTTACTTTTTTCAGTTAAATTTCCAAAATCATCATATTTTTTATTACAAGTTTCAAATATTTTACTATTTTCATCGTAAATATTTATTTCTACATCATAACCTTTATAATTAAAAGTTCTTAAAATATTAGATTTAATATTTTTTTTAGATGTTTCTCCATTTTTTCCTATAGTTTCAAACTCCACTTCTTTGATTGACATTACCTGTCCATTAAGGTTCAGCTCTTGTACATCATTTTTTGTTTGGCTATTACTTTCTATAATGAAACAAAATATTGCTATAGTAATTAGTAATATTATTCTACTCATAATCAATTAAAAAAAATAAAAAATTTCGACAAATATATAAAATAAATTTTAAGAAAGTAGCAAAATAAATGAAATTATCTTAAAAGCATCAATATGTAAAAAAAATATATAAATAGTTTTTTTTTTAAGTCCAATTAAAATTATAATAAAGAGATTAAAGAAAAATTAGGACTTAAGGTTCACTAAAAAAGTCAAGAGTTATATTTATGATAAATATTTAATAGCATCCTAAACAATTAAAAAAAAGAGTAATATTTGCTCAAATTATTACCTTTGAGGTGAACAAAAATTTGCAGATTATGATTATTCTTTATTAAATATATATTCTCCAGTTCCTTGCTTTAATATCATTTGTTTTTGTTCTGTTTTGAATATTATTGTTATACCTGCTGGATCAAATTTGAAAGTATCATTGTCTGTTGCATTAAGACTGAAAGAAGGTTGCCCTGAGGCTTGAGCAGTTAGAATAGAGTTTTCTTTATTTATTGTTATCTTTAAAGGTATTTGTTTGCTAGAATATATACCTAAGTATTTGTCTAAATCTTCTGATTTAAGTTCAACATTTTTAAAAGAAGGTATATCGTAAGGCCTATTGAAGTAAGCACTTAAAGCTCCAATAACGATGTTGTTATTATCAAAATTTGTTGCGTTTGAAGTTAAAGCAATGGCCAAATCATCGTCATTAAAATATGCTAAAATAGAAGAGAATCCATCAATACCTCCAGTATGTCCATATCCTTTTTTCTCATAGAAAGGGAATTGGAATATTCCCATTCCATAATTGTCTTTTATTTTAGTCATTTGTTCCAAGCTCTTTTTGTTTATTATCTTTTCTGCAAATAGCTCTTCAATAAATTTCACTAAATCAATTGGGTTAGAAACTATTCCCCCTGCACCTAAAGGAATAGATATATCTGTTTCTGGCTCTTTTGTCCAATTAATAATTAACTTGTAAGATAAACATTCATTTTCGTTTATGTTTATTTTTCTTCCCAGATATGTATTTTTAAGTTCTAATGGTTTTATTATTTTTTCGCCTAAAATAATGTTAAAAGACTGATTGTAAATTTTCTCAAGTATATAGCTAAGCAATATATAGTTTGAATTACTGTATTCTGCTTTAGAGTCTGGTTCAAATTTGCTTTTTCCTTTTGCTATAATTTCAATCATTTCATTTTCTGACTTTGGTATAGTGTTCCATTTTAAGTAATTTTTTTCGTCAGTAAAACTATAAATACCACTTCTGTGATTTAATAAATTAGATATTGTTATTTTGTTTGCATTTTCGATAGAAGGGAAGAATTTGTCAATTGTTTGAGATAGTTTTATTTTCTTTTCCTCAATTGCTTTAAATATTAAAGAAGCGGTGAACATTTTGGATATAGAACCTATTCTGTATTTTGAATTTATACTTGACTTTTTATTTGTTTTAATGTCATCGTATCCTATTGTTTTTGAATAAATTATTTTCCCATTATGAGATATAGCAATGCTTCCCATAAATTTATTATTTTCATCAAGTATTTTAAATAAGCTATCAAGTTTTAGAGTGTTGATTATTTCTTGAGAATATGAATTTCCAATAGTTAATCCTAATAGAATAATAATTGTTAAAATTTTACGTATTACATTATTAAGTTTTTTCATTTCTATTATCATTTATGTTAAATACAAAATATAATGCAAAATTATTTCTTTTTATTTACATTAACAATATTTAGGTTGTAGAAAATCAAGTAATAAAAAGTGGTTAGTTGAATTAGAGAATAGTTATTTGTTAATTATTTATTGTTTTAATAAAAATATTTTACTTTTGAAAAAAATATTACATAATTAGTGATGGTAAAAAAAATAATGAATTATAAAGTATGGGTTACTTTTTTGTTGCTCATATTTATTTTTGCGTATGATTATCCATCAATACTGTTTAAGCGTCCTCAATCCGTACATCATTGGAGGCAGGCAGATTGTGCATCATTAGCTTTGAATTATTTCCAAAATGGTATGTCTTTTTTTAATCCTCAAACACATAATTTAACATCAAACAATAAAACATCAAGTTTTTGTGCTCCAAGTGAAATTCCATTTGGATATTATTTCATAGCATCATTATATAAGGTATTTGGTTATAATGACTTTATTTATCGTTTTGTAAATACATTGATTTTTATTATTGGCTTGTTTTATTTATTTAAAACATTTAGAATATTATTAGATGATAATTTTTGGGCAATAAGCGGCACTTTGTTGTTTTTCACTTCACCAGTGCTTGTTTATTATGGGAATAACTTTCTTACGGATATGAGTGCATTAGCATTCACATTTATTGCTTGGTATTTTTTCTTTAAGTATTATTTGGCAAGTAACATGCGTTCATTGTATTTGTCAATATTGTTTTTCTTTATAGCCGCTTCATATAAAATTACGGCATTAATGAGTTTTTCTTCTTTGGGAGTTATTCTTATTATTGAATTATTGAAAATAAACAAAATAGGATACAAAAACAATCTTCTCTTTAAGAGCCCACTAAAAACAATTGTTTCATTTGTTGGTGTTATTTCCCTAATTGGAGCTTGGGTTATTTATGCAAAAAACTATAACCTAAAAAATGCAACAGCTTATTTCTCTACCACAATTTTTCCTATCTGGGAAATGGATAAAGAGCAAATAAACGCAGTCATACAAAATATAAAAGGCCTATGGTTAAACCAATATTTCCACAGATATACGTTAGTCTTCTTTGCTATTATTTTTGTTGTAAATATATTTTTAATAAAAAAATCAAATAAGGTTGTTGCATTTAATAATATTATACTATTTCTGTTCACTATAGTTTATGTTATCTTATGGTTTGCAACATTTAAAGACCATGATTATTATACAATCAATTTATACATTTTGTTAGTCTTTACCCTTTTAAATTTTCTTTTAATTCTTAAATCTAGTTACACTCAAATATTTAAATCCATAATTTTTAAAGTTTTATTTGCTGCATTTGTAATGTTCAATTTTAATCACGCTCGCATACAGCAACATTTAAGATACTATGGATGGTGGAATGAGTATAACGAATATAAAGACTATCATACTATTACACCATATCTTTATTCTATAGGTATTCATCCATTAGACACTGTTATATGTCTTCCAGATGATAGTCATTTCACTTTATATTTAATGAATCAAAGAGGGTGGACAGAATGTATGGGAAATAATTTAGACAGTGCTTCTATTTCCTTATCAATAAGTAAAGGAGCAAATTATTTAATAATTAATGGAGAAGAAACAATAAAGCGAGATTATTTAAAATCATTTTTATCTAAGCCAATTGGTCAATACAATAGTATAAAAATTTACAAAATAGGTAATTGAAATTTATTATATAAATTAGTTATCCCCAATTACATATTAATATGTGATTGGGGATAACTAAATGTTTTTAATATAAAAACAATTTATAATTGTTAGTAATCACATCTTTTAATTATTTTTTATTAACCTGATATTCTCAATTCTATCATCAGTTTGAAATCTTAATAGATAAACCCCCATTGTTTTAAAAAAATCACATTTGATGGAATAGTTACCTGCATCTTGCATTGCATTATTAATTGTAGCAATTTTGTTGCCAAGTATATTATAAACGCTTATATTTACATTAGTTGCTTTTGGTAATTGGTAACTAATATTAACATCATCATTAAATGGATTTGGATAAGCTACTAAGTTGAAGTCTCCATTTTTTTCTTTAGAATAAATAATATCTTCTGAGTCATCAAGTTTTTTATAACATTTAGTAACAATAACTTTAAATAAATCAACTAAAGTGTCAGTTCCATTACATACAGTTACATAATAAGACGTAGTTCCAGTTGTTGTTGGTATTATTGTTTTGGTTGGCGTAGTATCTCCTGTACTCCATGTATAAGAATATCCATTGCATGTAACATTTGGGCCGAATAGAGGTAAATCCTGATATAAGTTGGCAGAATCTGGTTTTAAATAACCAGTATTATTATTGCCAGATTTATCATAAATCATGTTACCATAAATTTCATTCATATTCCAATACCCATTTAGTTTTAGTTCATTTGAAGGATTAGTTATAGGGGTATTCATTTTTGCATTTATTTCCGTTTGAGAAAGAACTCTATTCCAAACAGAAACCTCATCAATGTATCCAGAGAAAAAATTCATTGAGCTATTAATACCACTTGTGCTATTGAAAGTTGCACCAATAGAGGCATCTTTTAATGTTGTTGTCATTACATAATCACGATTTAACCCAGATTACGCGTTAGGTAATTTTAGACTCATATCTAAAGGATAATCCCATAAACCTACAAACCAT
>MEOD01000037.1 GCA_001768555.1 Bacteroidetes bacterium GWF2_29_10 | reverse complement strand
AGTAACCGTCAGTGCAACTGACGGCAGAAAACCAACCATCAAAACCCTGAAAATAAAGCGCCGAAGGTGCGTTACAATAGTAACCGTCGGTGCAACCGACGGGTGACACTAAAACATTACAAATATCTATTATCATATTGAATGTTATTATCTTTTAATAGAGTCTTCAATTCATCTACAAAACTAATTTTTCGATGATGTTCTTCTTGATTATTTATATAGTTTATCACTTTATCTTTATCAAGATACGAGCAAGTAAAAGCAGCATAACCATCACGCCAAGATTTAAAATTAGGGAAATAACCACTTTGCTTAATCCACTTACTGCTCCCAGCTTTAACATCACGAACAAGATTACCTAGTGAAATCATTGGATGTAAATCACATAAAATATGAATATGATCTCCCACCCCATTAATCCTATACAAAACACAATTATTCTCTTTTATAATGCCCCAAATATATTTATACAAGGCATCTTGATGTTCTTTGATTAATACATCCGCTCGTCCATTAGTTTCAAATACAATATGATAATATATTTGCCTGTAACTTGTCATTTTTTCATTACTACTATTTGTTTATTATCAATTTATTTCTATTTTCTATGATATTACAATTATTTATTTGGTAAATATACACAGCATTTTCTAAATTACGCAAATTTATGCGTTGTTTTTTGCTATTAATTTTTTCTTCTATTAATTTGCTTCCATAAATATTATATAGCTCAAATGTTGCATTGCAAAGGCTATCACCAGTGTATTCCACTATGATTTCTCCATCGGAAGGGTTGGGAAAAATGTTAAATTGAGAATTGATAATGGATAATGGATAATTTTTTGGAGTGCTTTCCTCTCCTATTTTATTTTCCATATTATTGTCAGTACTTTCTTCTTCGTCCACAAAGTTTATCCCAAGAAGCACTCTTGCCTGAAAGACTGCATCACCATACACATAAGCCTTTTGTCGGGCTATAGCGATTAGCTCGCTGCGAGTGGCTTCGTCGATTTCTTTTCCTTCAGCCATGTTTAGCAAAACATTGTTGACAGTTTGCTGATATGCTTCCAACAGGTTTTTAGGATTTATGCGACTATTTAGCTGCTTGGCTGTTCTTGCTTGTTGTTTTTTTTCTGAGACTGCTCCTCTTGTGCTAACAGAGCTCTTTTTTATTGAGTTTTCTACGTTTAAGAATTCTCCAATGTTAGAATTAATATGCTTATTGTAGAAATTTTCATACAGATTGTTGTCATCAGCACCATTGATGTTAATCAATTCAGGATTGTTTGCCAATATGCGCATTGCCTTTTTATTGTATTGATAAACGTACTCGTCATTATACTTTTCAAAACGCAGTGTGCCCTTAACAGTAGGCTCTAAAAGATATTGCCTTATAGCAATCAATGTGTCGCTTTTGGTTTGCAACTTAGGTTTATTGGAACCCTTATTTGACTTGGTAGAAATACATACACATGAAGCGGCTTGTGGTTTTGGAGTTATGTCATATATTAAAGAATTACCAGCAATTATCTTTGGGTTTTCTTCTGTAATACTATCCCTATAATGCCAATTTGTTCGTATAGGAAAACCATTAGTGTCTAACTGACTATTTAGGCTTCCAGTTACTCTTTGGAGGTCGGTAACGCTATTCCATTCATTGCAAGTAGAGGCAAGAGTGTCGCCTTGGTCGTCAATTACGGCAGCATAGAAGTAAACACCATTGTTGCAATTAGTCATTTCATTGCAGCTGAGTTTGTTTTTTTCACTTTCTCCCAGCATCCTAATAGCTTTTCCTGCCTGATTAATAATATTGCTTTTAATGTTAAAAGCGCTGGTTACATTTGAAAGAATACCTATGATATTTTCATCACTAGGGTCGGTAGTATCTAATTTAGAAATATAATTATTGGCTAAAGAGGTTTTGTTAATAAAATTAATTGAATCATACCCTCCCTCACAATCACCAATATAAAAACCTCTTCTTGTATAAGATTTTGTACCTTCCATTGTAATAGTGTTATAAGACATTTTGTGATAATTAACCGATAAACCGTTTTCCTCTTTTAAATTAATAACAGATATAGCATTAATCCCATTTTTTACATTAATTTTATTATTGTTTATATTAAACACGGTGATTGCATTAGATGTTGTAGTATAAGATGCGGATATCGCATCATATTCAAAATATTCTCCAGATCCTCCTGTAGGTGGATTTTCTTCGTCATCTATTGTTAAAATATTTTGAGACGGATGATCAATACCCTCCCCAGATTCGTATCCATATCCTGAACCAACACTAATATACCCTCCTACATCATTAAGTTTTATACAATTGCGAGCAGTGGAAATATTATTTTTTATTACGTAAAAATCACGAGAATTTTTAATACTTATACCGATACGGCTATTAGTTATCTCACAATTTTTAATTTCAGATAACGTAAATGTATTTTCAATATTTTCAATATCAATAGCAATATCCGCAATATTGTCAAAAAAATTGTTATATATGTAAATGTTAATACGTGAATCTAACTCTAAATTTTTATTTGGAATTGGTATACACTCAATAGATTCTACATCATAAATAACTATCCCTTTTTGAAGATTGTCAAATTCATTTTGATTAGTAGGAGCAATAATTGTTTGTACAAGATTATTTAAACCACTTATCTCTACACCTGAAAGACTTGTTATACTTTCACTATTATTTACAAATTTATTACCCTCCAAAACTAAATTAAAAGGAAAAGTTTTCCAATAATTATTTTGATGCTCTTTGTAAACAATATTTCGCTCATTATTTTCAAAAGTTGAACTATTAGCATAAATAGCTCCTCCATTGGTAGAAACAATAGCACTATGGGCATTTCTGATTATGGAACTATCAATACTTACAGAAGCATTTAAAAGAGTATCGGTAATTTTTGTGGTATAAGGTACGCCTCCAACTGTTATTGTATCTATTTTGTAAGTCCCTTCCAAGAATATACCTGCCCACATAGAGTCATTCAAACATTGCCCTGCCTCTAAAGTGCACCTGTTTAATATTAATTTTCCTTGCTCTTTAATTATAATTTTACCCAAAGAGCTAATTCTTAAAGTGTAATCATCTAAAGTAAGAGTTGTGTCAACAAGCAGAGAGTCATTAATCCGCACAGTTTTTTCTCCCTGAGGAAACAGGTTGTTTTGAATAATGGTTTTTGCATTAGTATTGTTCCAAGTTGTAGCTTCTTGTCCTATTGTAACTACGACAGCATCACTTGCCGTACAACCATTCTTTGTTGCAGTTACAGTGTAAGTGGTTGTAGCGGTCGGACTTACATTAATACTTGCGGTGGTTTCAGCAGTACTCCAAGAATACGTATCTCCGTCGCCAGTAGCAGTTAGCGTTGTTGTGTCACCAGAACATATTGTTTGGTCATCTCCTGCATTGGCAGTAATAGAATTAACTGTTACAATAATATTATCTGTTGCAGAACATGAAATAGGAGACGTTACGCTTACTGTTACTCTATAAGTAGTTGTTACGGTCGGGCTTACACTAATACTTGGAGTAGTTACTCCTGTACTCCAAGAATATGTGCCTCCACCTGATGCTGTTAGTATTGTTGTATCACCTTGTAATATTGACACATCTGGACTTACATTTAATTCTGGATATACATGATAAACAACATCATCACTTGCAGAACATGATGAATATTTTACAGTTACAGTATATGTCGTGGTTGCACTTGGATATTCAAATAAACTGGGACTAGTAGAACCTGTATTCCAAATAAAAGTATATCCTGGTAATGCTGGCTGTGTACTAGGAGTTGCAGACTCGCCCTTACATATACTTTGATCTGCACTTACATTGACAGTTGGGAAAGACGTATAAACATAAACTTCAAAAAAATTACTTGCTGTACATCCACTAACATGTGTTACTGTTACTTTATAAGTAGTTGATGTCATTGGATTAATATTAATATTGGATGTTGTGTCTCCATTACTCCAAGAATATGTACAAGATTCAGAAAGTTCACTAGAAATTGCTGTTAATGTTACTTCATCTCCTATACATATATTTTTATATCCTTCAATATTTGTTGTGAGATCTTTTATATCTGTTGTGAAATCTGTTATAACTATAACCTCGACATTATCACTAGCTGTACATCCATTATTTATTACTGTAACGGAATATGTCGTTGTTTGGCTTGGAGTTACGTTTATTGATACCTCATATATATTACCTTCCCATACAAATGCTGTGCCTCCGCTTGCTGTTAATGTTGTGCTATTACCTAAACAAATAGCTTGGTCTACTCCTGCATTAGCAATAGGATTTGGAATTACAAAAACAATTACATCACTTGTATTAGAACAAATGCTATTTGTTACTGTTACAATGTAAGTAGTTGTTACAGTCGGCGAAATAGTTATCATTGTAGTAGTATCTCCATTACTCCAAGAATAAGTACCACCTCCACTTGCTGTTAAAGTTGTTGTTTGTCCGTAACAAATATTTTTGTCTATACCTGCATTAGCAGTAGGTATAGGATTAACTGTTATAACGATATTGTCAGTGCCTGAACAGCCCGAAGATGTAATTGTAGTTACGGTATAAATAGTTGTTTTTGTAGGCGAAACATCTATTTCTGCTCCTGAGTTTCCATTGCTCCAAGAATATGTATTACCTCCACTTGCTGTTAGTGTAATGCTATCACCATCACAAATAGTTGTTTGCGTAGAAGTAATATTTACATTTGGAATTGTTCCATTAATTACTGAAATTACTATTTGGTCAGTAGCAGAGCAAGCATATATATATGCTGTTACAATGTAAGTAGTTGTTTCGCTTGGAGAAACAGTTATTGAAGATGTTGTGTTGCCATTGCTCCAAGTATATGAACTACCTCCAGTTGCATTAATTGTATAACTTTCGCCATTGCATATTGTTTTATCTTCTCCTAAGTTTAATTCTGATAATAGTACGTTAACAACTACATTATCCGTAATAGTGCAATTAGGAGTATTTGTTGTTACAGTATAAGTAGTTGTTTCGTTTGGAAAAACAGTTGTTGAAGATGTTGTGTTTCCATTACTCCAAGTATAAGAAGTTCCTCCACTTGCTGTTAATGTAGTGCTATCTCCTTTACATACAGAAGCATCATCACTAACTTGTACTTCTACAGTATCGTTAGTTATATAGATTTCTTGTTCAGCTTGTATTGAGAGCCTACAAAGTCCACGTCCTTCAATTAAGTAAGCCCTATTTGTTACTTTGTTGCAAGTGTATGTCGCGCTATCAATGATGCAAGTGTATTGAATAGATGCAAAATTAGTAATAGGATTAGCACTTAAATTAATGTTTTTAAAACGTATTATATTCCCTGTTTTTTCATAAGTAACATTAGTATCCGCACTAATAAATTGCAATAAATCAGGAATAGTATCTAATATTACAATTTCAGTAATGTCTAAATTACCGTTATTTTCTAAAACAATACTATATGTTATTTCGTCACCTTGATGATATACGGTTTTTTTATTTTCAATATTTTTGGTTATGGAAATATTATCTATTGCAGATACTCCTGGTGTAATAATATCACTAACCTTTTCTTGAGTATCATCCATACACTGTTGTTCAGATAAAATATTAAGCTCTACATAAATTGGACTTCCTGGTGTTACATCATTTGTTACCTCTAGTGTTAATGTTTTTTGAATAGAATAATTCCCTTGCCAATCATTAGGATAAATTCTTATTTTCCCTGAATTGTCAAATTCTCCTTCTTCACTAATAATTTTTAATCCATTCCCTAATACATCAGCTTGCAACGTTAGAATATCATCAGGCGTATCTTCTCTTTCTATAGTATAAGTTATGGTAACGTTATCTCCTATACATGGATTTGTGTTTGATAAATTTCTATTAATAGTTATTTTCCTTTGATCTACCTTATGGAGCTCAATATCATCTAATAATATATAAATGTCATCTGATTGTATTGTCGTGCCTGGTTTAAAAGGATTAACATATAAAAATATATAATTTAGTTCCTCCGAACCATTATATGTAAATATTAATTCACTACTATCAGCCCTTTTTGTTTGTTCTGTCCATGTTGATATGCCTCCAATTGGAGCATCATTAATAAGTTCATGGACAGTAAATGGGTTTCCTTTTTCACATTCATTGATAGTAAGCCCATCTTTTAAATTAATCTGTTCAGATATAATGCATGGCAAATTCTGACTTCCGAATAACATTAAATTTCCTTTACAAGTTCCACCTTCCTCTATTAACCTATGTCTAAATGTAAAACGGTATGTTTCGCCTGGAATGATAGGTTTATTCAATGGGAGGTATATAGATTCTCTGTTGCCTGCATTAGCTGCTATCCCAATAAATCCACCAGTATTATTATCAATATCTTTTAGAATATTTGATGTATTTCCACATCCAATAAAATTTGTATTTATGTATGTTTCTCGAAATAAATCGAGAGAATTAAAAGATAATGGGTGATCTGTATGATAATTAAAAGGATAAACATTTTTTCCAATACCTAAATCATTAAATTCTCCATAACATACCATATTACATTTATTTTTGTCACAAGGAATTAAAAGAGGTCGTTTTACTTTAACATAAATAAAAGCAGGAGTACCTTTTGTTGTTTTTCCATCAGTAACGTTTATTGGGGTATATTGTATTCTTGCACAATAATCAAGAAACCATTCTGGAATCGTATATTTATAGTATTCATTAGCAGTACCTTGATTAAATATTTGCAAATGTTGATTAGTAAATCCACCATCCATAATTTTTACATCTATAATTCCTGTAGCTTTTTCATCATTGTATATAATATCATTAACATTAAGAATTATAGTACTTCCTGCAAATACAGTATCTTCATAAACATCGTTTATACCTATAACAGTTATAATAGATTTGCTACACTCTCCGCTATAAGATTTTAAAGCAATAATTTTTTCTTGATTTTCTTCATAAGTATCATTAATCCAAATACTCTGAAATGTTGAGTCATTGATATAGTATACACTGTCTTTTGCTCCATATTTATTGTTTATTGTGTAGCCAATATCATGCAATACACTAACTTCATCTTTATGTAAATATCTTTGTATATCATCCTTGGCTTTTGCATAATTCATAACATAACCTTCCGTTATTCCTTCACAGTTAAAGTGACTTAAGCTTGAACCTGATTTATAAGTAACAGGATTATATATCGGAACATACGTATTGTCTAAAGCACATTGACTTTCATAATATAGTGTAGGAGGGTCACAGCCTTCATTTAAAACCACCCCTTCAGGTGTATTTAAGATATACTTATTGCTATCTTCTATTAAAATAGAAACAAATGAATTATTTTCTTTTTGATATACCATATTAGCAGCAAAAGAACTAAAACTATTATTTAATCCATTTCCTTCATAATCTAAAATTAAAGAGGAAAAACCTAATAAATGCATAGATTCATGTAAGGTAACAGAGTAAAGGTCAAATTTATCTCCGATTACTTCTTCAATATTGTTTTCCCAATCATTGCTATTTGCAAAATTAAAAACTAAATAACCATGGAAATAATCATTAAAAACACCATTTTTTAAAAGCTCTTTAGAAGGGTCATTTCCCGATTGAATAAATAATTCTATATTGCCTTTTTTCTTAAATTCCCCATTACCATAACTATAATATTGAGATGCCCCAGCTAAAGCATAGTCTGGAATTTCATAATTTGATTTTTCTATGTAAATTCTAACTTTTTGATTTCCCATGTTAGAATGGCGAACAATTAATTCAGACAAATCAAGAAACACCTGAGCAAGTGTGTGTTGCCTATCTCTTCCATATAATGAATCATCAAATCCAATGCCTGTGTTACTAGTAACATCTTCAATATAGAGTTTGAATATTCCAGCTGTTATAATATGTGGGGTTGGACTTCCAAATACTTGCTCTCCATATTTATCTGCTCTATTCTCTACTGATATCTCATCTAAGGTATAATCATTACCAAATCTGTCAAATATTTTTATTGGTTCTATATATTCTGTTCCATTTAGTTTATCATATTGTATAGGGTTAAAAGAATAGACTAATTCTCCGTCAGGTTCATATTCCATTATATTAATAGTGCAAGCATTACCCCATTCGCCCCATACCTCATTTTTCATTATGCGAACTTTGACATTATATGTTTGCCCAGAACCAAGCGTTTGAATCTTGTATAAGGCAAGACTATTGTCATAACTTTTTAATGTGTAATTTTCATTTTCATTATATACCCAGAACTCATACATTTCTGCTCCTTGAATTGTATCGGCATAGAGAGTTTTGTCAGGAGATATGTTTACAATATTGCAATAAGCATCCTGAAGCTTTACATAACAAAAAGAGCTATCTAACATGCTTATTATTGCACGGTCGGAGGCGGTGCAGCCGTTGGCATCAGAAATGGTAACAATGTAGCTTGTGGTAATGCTTGGAGAAATAATTATTTGGTTAGAGTCAGTCTCAGCAGTGCTCCAATTAAGCGCATATTGTGTTGGAGCAAGATTGGTAGTTGCAAGATTGAAAGGAATATTTGGGCATATAGAAGAGTCTAAAATAAAGTCAGCATAATGAACATTGTATTTGCCGAGGAATATTTCACGATAAGTGGAACCCGAGAGAGTATCATCGCCGAAGTAGGAAGGACTTGTGAAGTAGCCTGTTGCGTAGATGTTTTCGCAATCGTCAACAGCGATTCCCCAACCTTCATCATTTAATGTGCCTCCAGCCTGAAGTGCAGAAAGAAAAGTGCCGTCGGCTTTATCGTATTTTGCGATGAATATGTCGCGAAGACTATCGTTAGTGGTGTAGTCGGTTTCAGTGAAATAAATTGTGTTGTCAAAATATCCAGTAATGTATACGTTATTGTCATTGGCAATAACGTAGCTTGCAATTTCTTCGCCTACGCCCTGAATGTATTTATCCCATTGAAGATTGAAAGAAGTGTCGAGCTTGAGAATGAATATGTCTGTGCTACCTTCGGCGGTAACGGTATTGCCAGAGAAGTTAGCATAATATTGGAAATTACCTGTAATAAACATATTGTCATACTGGTCAATAAAAAGGTCATTAGGCGATTGCCTGTTTTCTCCACCTATGCGTGTTTTTTCCTTGAATATTCCATCTGGGGAGTATTTTAGTATAAATACATCACTTATTAGATATTGAGCAGAGTATGGGTAGGTGATAAGACTATCCAACCCGCCTTGTCCATCGGTTTCAATATATTGATTGCCTGACACATTACCTGTAACAAACACATTGCCTTGTGAATTGGTTTTAACACTTACGCCTGTTACTCCCCATGCTGTGTTTCCTTTTACAAGTCGTTTCCATTGAAGATTTCCACTATTGTCATACTTAAAGAGGAAGGTTGAGTATGTTAGAGTGTTTCCTGCAACATATATTTTATCATTTGCAGTGCTATCAATATACATTTCTTCTATAAACTGCCCTGTGCTATAAACGCCTCCATTGTTATCTGCACAAACGGAAAAACAATAAGATTCATTAAAAAGAGTTTCGTTTCGTAAAGAGTCGCTTCCTGCTATGCGTATCCATTGTAGATTGCCATCTTGTTGGGAAAAAGAAGATACAAATGAATAAACGCCACGTTGATAATGGAGTAATGTGTCAGTACCATCAATTACATCGCCATAGATTGTGCCACCCACAAAAAGATTGCCCAAATTGTCAATGGCAATGCTTCCTTTACGATTGGAATTATTGGCTTTGATATTGCAAATAGATTTTACCCAAATACATTGCCCCACCTTGTTATACTTTGCAACAAACCTTTCGAGCGAGTTTGGCAAACTTGTTAAGGTTACTGTATTACCAAGAGTATCTTTGCCAAATATTGCAGTGTGAGTGAAAGCCCCAGTTATGTAGAGGTTTTCCTGTTGGTCGCGCACCATACCGTTTGCCCAATCGTTGCCACCAATACCAGCAGAAAGCAACCATTCCCAATCACCTTCCTGAGCAGTGATTGTTTGCGTTGAAAATACAAATAGAATTACAAAAGTAATTGCTTTTAAAATGTTGTTAAATTGTTTCATAATGTATATTTTTAAATTTATGGAACGCTGATGACGCGGATGCTACGCAACGCGGATTTACACGGATTTCTTTTAGAATATCGCCACTTCGTGGCTTGGATGTATGTGGTGTTTGTTTGCCACCCGCTTCGCAGGTGGTTATTGTTGTGTCATCCCTACGGGATTTTAATGTGTATGGTTTTGCATTGCAAGATTCTACAATAATATCATCCCTACGGGATTTTAAACATATTATGTTACCAGAATAAAGCACCGAAGGTGCGTTACAATAGTAACCGTCGGTGCAACCGACGGCAGAAATACCCAACCAGCAATCAAAACCCTGGAAGGGTGAAACTATATTTGCCGTTAAACACATTATATAATTTTCAATTATCCATTATTAATTGTTACTTTTTTTTCGGTGTTATTTTCTTTATTTTAGGGGAGGGTTGTTGTTGTTGATTGGTGGTGCTTTTAGTTGTTGTTGTATCTTTTTTTATTGTTTTATCTTGTTGTTTTTCAGTTTTTTGAGTCTTATTTTTTTGTGGTTTTTGGAAATTATTTGAAGAAAAAAGATTAGTAGAGGAAAGGAAACCTACAACTAATAAGGATATTAATAATTTTTTCATAATTAAAATTTTTAATAGAATACTCACAAATGTATAATAGAATTTTTTAAAATGCAAGTATTTTTTTTAATAATTTTGCTTAATAAGTCATTATTATTGAGAATCAGATAGTTAGTGATTCAAGTAGCTTTTTGGTACATTAAGGGCACAGTTAAGGCACAGTAAAGGCACTTTAAATGCACTTTAATAGGTTATACGAAATTGATTTTCAATTAATTATACAAATGCCTGATTTTCAGCACAAAAATTCTATTACTGTACATGAAAGGTACATGAAAGGTACTATAACAGTACATAAAAGGTACTACGAATGTATTTAATCCTACACAAAAAATAGAATTAAGAAAAAAGACTGTATGTTTTAGACAGGAGATTCCCTGTCTCTACGTTATATTTTGCTACATTTATATATCATGTTTATTTATAGCATTTTACTAAAAAATGGGGTTATGGTAACTTTGGGGTGAAGTAAAGGCGAATTAAAGGCGAAGTAATAGCATGTAACGTAATGAAAATTAGCAAGTTAAGTGTTTTTGTGTAATTGATTGATTTATAGTATTTTGGCAGCGAGTGATGGCATAGAGAAATATTAATTTTATTTTGTGATAAAATAGGTTTACTAATACTAAATTGTTATCAAGTTTGTGGTTTAGATTGTTGTATAAAGGGATAATGCCACACCTACGGTGTTTAATGTGTTTGCGTTATTTGTTTTGCTATAATAATTTCACACCTAAGGTGTTTAGGATATTTAATTATTGTGGGTATTATGATAGCGTTTAGGTATAATGCATATTTACTCAAACAAATCTGCTAAATGAAATACGAGCTCATTTACTTAATTATTTTTTTGCTATTTTGTCTTGCAATGGTATCTCCCTTATATTTTTTGTTTATTCTTATCGTGTAGCATCACCAAAATTAAAATTTGATTATGAATATAGCTATTTAATATAGTATCTTGGATCTACTTTAACTTTTCGTGCCGGTGGGGCTAACTTTTTTGCATATTGTATCATTACTTCATGTGCTCCAGAGGAATAGTTAGCAAGTTCTGTTGTTAAATAGTCATAATTATAACCAATAGATATTAAATCTCCATCGGAATTAATTGTTTTAGATATTTTAAATAGACCTACAATTGCAGCAGTTGTTCGATATCCTGCACCAATTGTAAGAAGGTTATTGTATGTAAATTCGGCATTTATATCAATTTGCATAGGTACTCCTTTTACATATTTTAAAAGAAAAGAAGGTTCTAGCTTAAATTTATCACTTATTTCATATTGGTATCCTCCCATAAAATATAGGTGGTTCCATAGGTGAGCAATTTTGTCTCTTTCCAATTCAGTATAATCAATTTTACTCTTTATTAATTGAGGCATAGAAAAACCTATATAATATTTTTTTGTATTATACATCATTCCAAAGGTTGCATTAAAAACTGTTTTTGATTCTTTAGTTACAGGAATAGCGTTATCTACAACATCATTTTTTATTAGTTCGTCAAATCCTATTGACTGGTTATATACACCTGCTTCAATTCCCATAAAAAGTTTACCTTCACCTATTCTTATATGATAAGAGTATCCCAACATCCCAATATTATTTTTAGTAACACCAAGTTTGTCTTGAATAACACGTATTCCTATGCCCATTCTTTTTGCTTGTATAGGCATATTCAAATTAAGGAATTCTGTTTGTGGAGCATTATCAAAACCCATAAATTGTTTTTTCATGCCAAGAGTAGCATTTAAAAAAGTATTACTACCTATAAACGCAGGATTGATAGTTGTTTTGTCAAATATATAATTAGAAAATAAAGGTATTTGTTGAGAAAATGCATTTACTGTAAATAACATAACAAATGCGATAACAGCAAAACTCTTTAATGAAAATCTATTTTGTTTTTTTGAAATAAAATTGTCAGAAATAGTATTGTTATTATTTCTGAATATATCTTGGTTTATAATTAATCGTTTCATGTTTATATAGTTTTTTAATTAATTATTTAACGTTGTATCATAATAAAACCAGTCAAAGCTTTTTCATCATTACCTAAGTCAATGATGTAGTAATATGTTCCATCAGGAAGGTCTTCACTTTTGTCAGATATGCCATTCCAATCATTTACATAAGTATTTTTTTCGTAAACAAGACTACCCCATCGATTAAATATCTTTACATTAGAGTTTTTAAAGTAATCAATATCTGGGATTATCCAGAAATCATTAACCCCATCACCATTAGGAGATATTATTTGAGGAATAGGTGATGTTATAGAAGATAGACATCTATCCACAAATACACTAACTTCATCAGTACTTGAGCATTTTAGATGTGTAACTGTTAATGTATATGTTGTGCTTGTGTCAGGAATAAATTTGATAGTAGAACTTAAACTATCATCTACTTCTGCAGACCATTTGAAACTTAAAGCATTCGTACTTCCTGAAGCACTAAGAGTTATTTCATTGTCTTTACAGATTGTTATGTCTATGCCTGCATTTGCGACAGGAATAATATTATCAACAAAAATTATTACAGTGTCAGCTAGTCCAATACAATTATTGTAATTAGTTTTCAGTATATATTTTGTAGTTACAGTTGGCTTAACAGTGATGATTGAATCAAAGAGCCCGTTATTCCAAATAAATACAACATTTTTATAAGCAGTGTCAATTATTGCTGTTAATGTTATGGATTCTCCATTACAAATAGAATCTGCGGTATAATTAATAATAGGATCTGCAGTAGGGTTAATAGTTACAGTTTTACTAATTGTATCACTAACACATTGATTAGAATTTGTTGCCAGCACTCTAATTAAATCATTTGCTTGTACTTGATTTGTGGAGAATGTATTTAGTGAAGAATTTTGCAGTATAACATTATTTATCATAAACACGTATTTGTTATATGTGGCAGGTAGGGCTGTTATTTGTAAATCTTCCCAACGACAAATAGTGTCATCACTTAATGTTACATTAATTGATGGTAATTTCAATACATTTACATTTACTTTCTGTGATGTATTGCTTTCGCAACCTATATCATTTGTAGCTTTAACATATAATGTATCATAAGAGTTTATGTAATTATATTTATATTCGGTTTCTGAAGCACTACTAATAAGTATATTGTTTAAATACAGATAGTACATGCTTCCATTATTAGCTACAATTTGATATGTAATAGTATCTCCAGAACAAGCTGTATCTTTATTTGCAGTAAAAGAAGATATTATTGGTCTGCTAAAAATATCAACCTTAACACTATTACTAGGAGTACCTACGCAACCTTTGTCTGTAGCAATTACATAGAATGGAATGCCAGAAGTATTTACTGTATCTAAAATAGGTTTGCTAGATGTTTTTATAAGATTATTATTGTAATAATAAGCGTAAGAGTCATAATTTGCAGACTTAACAAAAAGATGGACACTATCGCCAGAACATAAAGTATCATTTTTAATGTATAATACAGGTTTTGGTTTTTGAATAACTGTTACATTAATATTTTTACTTACTGCAGCACAATATGGTTCATCTAAATTAACTACTTTAACATTTACTGTAGTATCATTCACAGGAACAAAGTTTACGGTTTTTGTTTGATTATAATCAACATAATTCCAATAAATTTTATAGTTAGGAATATTAGGTGTGCTAATATAGGTATTAGCAGTTCCTCCGTTACAGAATATAGTGTCTGGGGACTTAGTAAAGCTAATGCCTGTGCAATTTAAAGGATTAGTGAAGCATGTTTTTGTTTCAGATTCTTGACTGTTTCCACAAGGTAATGCTCCTATAGCTCTTACTTTAAATGAAATTAAAGTGTCAGGGCTTAATCCTGTTATTTGATAATCAGTTAATCCTAACGTTGTTACAAATGCATTATTATTTATTTTAATTTCATAACCTGTTGCATTAGTTATGTTATCCCATTTAACCGTTATAGAGTTATTTGTTGTATTAAAGCAATTAACCTCTGGCTTATCCAATGGTTTAGATACCTTTACTGTTATTTTATTACTTTCTATTTGACAATCTCCATTTCTCACAATAGCTTTTACTATATGATTATTTTCTATATTGTATGATGTGTAACTATTAACAGGAGATCCACTATATAATACCATATCATAATTGTCATAAAATAAATACTCATCATATATTGCTGGTAAAACATTAAATGTGATAGGACTACCTTCGCATATACTATCGCCTAAAACATTACTGACTAAGCTGACAACAGGGTAAGGGGTAGCATATACTTTAACATATTTAGTGTTTGCTTTACAATTTGTTTGAGAAGTATTAATTACTGCAACTTTTATTGTTGTATCCTTTGTTGGGGTAATAGAAATAGATTTTATTTGATTGTAAGAAATGTCATTCCAATAAACTCTGTATGACAGAGAAGTAATATCAAATACCCCTATATTTAGATTAGAACCTGCACAAACGGTAGTGTCATGAGAAACACTGTAATTAATTTGGACGCAAGGCTTAGCATAACAAGTAACAATAGAAGAGATTTGTGAATACCCACATATTGTATTATAAGCTTTTATTGTAGCTGTTAGGGAGTCATTTTGTTGTAATCCAGTGATATCATGTTGAAATATTCCATTTGTCGGCGTAAATGCTTGTCCATTAATGCTAATTTCATATTTTTCAGCACCAATCACTTCATCCCATATAAATGACATACTTGTATTATCTGAAGAACCACAGTTTATTTGAGGTGTTTCTAATTTATTATTAAAATTAACTGTATATAAATCGCTTATGGAACTTTCACATTCATAATTATATGCTTTCACTGAAATATTAAATTGTCCAATTTTATTTGCAATCACAAGGTTATTATTTGCAGAAGTTTGTATTAATTTATCTCCATCAAAAAACTCATATTTAGAATAACCTCCTGGTATTGATGTTAGTATTATCTGACTGTCAAAACATAAGGTGTCAGTATTAGGATCTGCGGTAATTGTTGTTGTTGGGATTTTGTTTACTTTTACATAAAATACTTTGGATATTGCAGGGCATAATGCTTGGTCGTTATTGCGAATAGTTGCAGTTATAGTATCGTTTTTAACAGGAGTGTAAATATATACATTACTGCTTTGATATGCTCCTTTATTCCAACTTATACTAAAATTGTTTATATTAAGGTCTTTTATTTCAAGTTTTACATTTTCTCCTTCACAAATTGTTGGGTTATCTGATTTGCTAGCATAAATAGCATCACACGGACTTGCCAAACAGGTAATTGTATCAGATACAATATTAGAACAATATGTAGTACTAATTCCTTCTACATTTATTTTTATTTGATCACCAGCATTAAGTCCAGTGATTTTGAAAGAATTAGAAGTTGTATTATAACTTACTCCACTCGCACTTATTATGTATCCTGATGTATTATCTATATTATCCCAAGAAATATTTATTGTAGAGTCTGTTGATGTTCCGCAATATACATTTGGTTTTACTAATGGTTCAAACACTTTAACAGTTATTGTGTTACTTGTATCTCCTTTGCATCCTTTGTTTGTTGCAATTACTCTAATAGCTGAGGCATTAGATAAGCTTGAGGAATTCCATATATTTTCTGAACCAGATTGTTGCAAATTGAAATTTTCTATAAAATCATACTTGTCTAAACCTCCAGGATATGCAATAAAACTAATGTTTTCACCATCGCAAACACTATCATTAGAGCTAATTCCTAATTCTAGATTTATTATAGGTCTTTTGTTTACTACAACATTAATATTTTTTGTTAAAGCAGGACAATTTGGTTTTAATGTATTTTTAACATTTACTGGCACACTTTTATTATCTGTTGGAACAAATTTATACGTTAAATTTTGTGTTTCAATTCCATTATTGTCCCATTCTATACTATATGATGGAATGCTTATAGTGTTAATGCTCATATAAGCTGTGTCATACTCGCAAATTGTTACATCACTTGATTTGTTGAACGTTATTTCTGGACATTCTATGGCAGAACATGTTGCTATATTAGAAATTACACTATTACCACATGGCTCATTTCCTTTTGCTACTACAGAAAGATTTATTATTGTTCCTTTTGCTAAACCTGTCACCAAATGCGTTAATCCCATAACTCCTGAAGAAGGGGAAGTAAAGCCTGTTCCATTTATACTTATTTCATATCCTATTGCGTTTGTAACACTTTCCCATTCAAATACGATGCTACTATCAGTTGTTACGCCACAGTTAACCTGAGGAATTTCTAAAGGCTTGCTAACATTAAATGTTAAAACATTGCTAAAGTTACCGATACAACTATTATCAATAGGTTTGACTTTAAATTGGGTCCCATTTGCAATATTGCTTACATAATAAATATGGTTAGCATTAGCTCTAATTAAGGAATTGCCTAAATAAAATTCATAAGTATCATATCCTGCAGGATTGGCTGTTAGCTTTATTGTGTCGTTTTCACATACATCACCTGTAGGAAAATCTGAAGAAATAGTTGTAACTGGAATATTGTTTACGGTAACCAATATTTTCTTAGTTACTAAAGGACAACTTGATTGTGTTATATTTTTCACAGACACATTAACAGCTACTGAAATGGTTGGAACAAAGCTATATGTAGTATCTAAAGCAAATACACCATTATTCCAACTAACAAGATAATTGCCCAATGTTATATTTTTAATATTCATGCTAGCAGTTTCGCCTTTACATATAACTACATCACTGCTTTTTACAAAGTTTAACGTGTCACATGCAGTTGCATAACATGTCAATATAGAAGACTCCATATCAATACAATTATTAATACTTATAGCCTTTACTTTTATCTTTGCACTATCCATAGCCGACAACCCAGCTATAGAATATGACATGTTATTTCCTAAATTAATATAATTTGCACCATCAATAGATATACTGTAAGAATTTGCACCAATTACTTGTCCCCATTCTATATATATACTGGTATCTGTCGATGCAATACAGTTAGGTTGAGGAGTCTTTAAACTATCATTAGTATATATTGTAATTTTATTACTAGTATCTCCAATGCAACCCTTATTTTGAGGTATCACATAAAAATCTGATTTTTCTACAACACTTACATTTAATTCGTGATTTGAATTAAATTGCTTTATATCATAATTTTCAAAAAACTCATATACATCATAACCCTGAGGCGATGCTATTAATGTTAATGTTCCACCACTACAAACAGTATCTGTAGTGCTAACTATTGAAACTGATGGAATCAAATTGTATGTGATATTAATAAATTTTGTAGATGCAGGACAATTCGGTTTTAAATCATTATATAAAGTAACATTTATTGTTGTATCACTTGTTGGAACAAAGTTATATGTAATATTACTTGCTTTTATTCCATTATTCCACGATACAGAATAATTAGGAATATTGATATTCGCAATTGACAAATATGCTGTATCTTTTTCACATAAAGCAAAATCTGGTGTTTTTGTAAATGAAATATCCGGGCATTCAAACGCAATACATGTTATTGTGTCTGACGGCATACTTTCTCCACAAACATCACTACTTAAGGCTTTTACGATTATTGTGTGTTCACTACTCTTCACCAATCCAGTTAAAGTGTGACTTAAGCCTTTCAATCCAGAACTTGGAACGGTGTAAGTTGTATTATCTACATTTACTGAATATCCTGTAGAATATGGAACACTATCCCAAACAAAAGTAATAGTGCTATCTGTAGAAATGCCACAGTTTACTTGAGGTTTAGACAAAGGACTTATTACGGTAACAACAATTCCATTGCTAATATTTCCTTCACAGCCTTTGTATGTAGGAATTACTCTAATTGTTGCATTGTTTTCCACTGAATCTGTTACATAGAAAGGTTTATCTGAACTTTGAACTAAAGAAAATTCATTAAAAAATTCATATTTATCATAATTAACAATATTACTGCTAAAAGTAATTGAAGAACCTTGACATATTTTATTATCATTTACATTTGATGATAAAATAACTTCTGGGGTATTTATAACATCAACTATAATGGCTTTTGTTAAAACAGGACATGTGCTCTGTAATGTGTTTTTAACAGATACTGTAATTGTATCTGTCTTTGTTGCATCGTAGTTATGTAATATGTTATTTCCAAAGTTACCATTATTCCAACTTATTTTATAATTAGAAATGCTAATATTACTTATGCTTACTGTAACATTTGTGTTTTCACAAACAGTCGTATCATTAGATTTAGTAAATGTTAGTTCATCACAAGGTTGAGCATAGCAAGTTAGTTCATTAGATATAACATCCATACATTTTGTATTACTTACGCCTTTTACTTTAACTTTTATACTATCTCCAAAAACTAATCCTGTTACTAAATGATTTAATAACAATCCCTTATTAACAAATACGCCTTCATTTATAGATAATTGATATGCACTAATATCCTCTATTTCATCCCACTCAATTGTTATTGTTGTATCTGTAGAGCTTTTGCAATATGGAGAAGGCTTTTTCAATGGCTCTTGCGTGTATACATTAATTTTATTACTCACTGGTCCGTAACAACCATTATTTTTTGCAATTACTGAATATAAATTATTATTATCCTCTATAACATCATTGAGCTCATGGTTACTACTAAACTGTTTTAATTCAAATCTATCATAAATCTGATATGCATCATACCCTGCTGGACTTGCTGAAAATAAAACAGTATCTCCTTTACAGATAGTGTCTTTATCTGAATACAAAGTTACAATAGGCAACTTACGAACCTCAACATTAAAAAATTTATTTTCTACTGGACAATGAGGCAAGTCAACATTAGTGACATAAACATTAATTATTGTATCTTTTATTCCTACTATTGTTTTTGATAGTTCCATACCCTCTGCTTCATCATTCCAAGATACCGAATAATTAGAAATATTTATTCCAGAAATACTTATAGTTTGGCTTTCACCTTCACATAAAACAGGATCGCTTGACTTTACAAATACTATATCTGGACATTCGAAAGCTATACAAGTAGATGGCAATGAGATTTCACTACTACCGCATGGAAGATTTCCTAAAGCACGAAGAGTTGCTGTTCTTTCTGTATTTTTCTCTAAGTTTATTATTTTATGTGTTAAACCCAAAACTCCAGAACTTGGAGAAATATAGGAACTTCCATTAATGCTTATTTCATAACCAATAGCGTCAGGAACAGCATCCCAAGTAAATGTAATTGTACTATCTGTTAATTTGCCACATGTAACTTGAGGAACTGCTAATGGACTATTTACATTAAGTGTATATGGCGAACTAAATGCTCCTACACATCCATTATTTTCTGCCCTAACTTTTATTACATTAGCATCCTTTAAATTACTTGTTTCATAAACATTGTTGTTATTATCCTGAACTAAATTAAAGTTATCATAAAATTGATATCTCTGATAACCTCCAGGTGTAGCTGTAAATTTAGCTACAGAACCTTCACAAATTTCTCCGCCTACAATATCATTTGACAAAACAACGACAGGAACAATATTTACTGTTGCTATAAGATTCTTTGAAACTACAGGACATGTTGGCTGGTCGTTATTTTTTACTGTTATGCTTATTGTATCTGTAATGTTTAATTTTACTTTATAATCTGTTGTTGCTATATAGCCTAAATTATTCCAATTTACAGAAAAGTTTGAAACACTTACATCTGAAATACTCATATATGCCGTATCACCTGCACATATTGACAAATCTTGCGACTTATCAAAACTTATCTCATCACATGGGCGAGCATAACAAGTAATAGAATTAGTTATTACATCATGACAAGCATTATCACTTATTGCTTTTAATTTAATACTTATTGAAGAATCTGGTAATAAACCTGCAACCAAATACCTGTCAGTATCACCAATTGTCACAAAATTAGCATCATTTAATGAAATTTCATAATAGCTTGCATTTGCAATTTTATCCCATAATATTGTTACCGTTGTATCTGTTGATTTACCACAATTTATATCAGGTGTTTGAATTAATGGATTTACTTGCGTTTTTATTGTGTTGCTTGAAGGACCCTTGCATCCATAATTATATGCTATAACTCTAATATTATTTAAAGAATCCAAATTATTTATTGTTATATAATTTTTTTCCGAATCCATGATAACTTTAAAAATATTATAAAAAACATATCGATCATAGTCACCAGGCATTCCTATGAAACTAACCGAGTCTCCTTGACATATAATATCGTCACTTGACATTAAAACTGTTGATGGCAATTGATTAACTTTTATACTAAAATATTTAGTCGCAGGAGGACAAGCTGGCTGATTAAGATTAAATACACTAACTGATGCAACGGTGTCTACATTCGGATAGAAAATATAATTATTTGCTTTAGTAAAATCATTTTCATTCCAAGATATATTGTAAGAACTAAGATTTATATCAGAAATGTTTAACTCAGCTTTAGCCCCTGCACATATTGCGCTATCCGAGCTTGCATTGAATGAAATCGGGTCACAAGGAACAGCATAACATGTTATAGGCAATGATATATTTTCTCCACTACAAATATTTTCTCCTAAAACTTTAACTATAAGTGTTCTTGGCTCATTTGGCTTTAAACCTGTAATTTCATAGCTTAATCCTGTTTTATCTATAAAATTTATTCCATCTAAGCTTATTTGATATCCGGTTGCTCCTATTACTGCATCCCATACAAAATCAACAGATGTATTAGTTGTTTTTCCACAATTCACCTGTGGAAAACTTAATGGCTCTGCTATTATTGGAGACACTTTATTGCTAAACTGACCATAACATCCTTTGTTATATGCCAAAACACGCATTTGTTGTCCATTTCTAAACATTGTTGTACTATAAACATGATTAGAGTTATTCTGAACTAATTTATTATCCGTATAAAACTCATATCTATCATATCCTGGAGGATTTGCATAGAATGAAATAACAGAATTAACACAAGCCGCACTATCTGGATCTGATAATAAAGTAACAACTGGAGTATGAACTACATATATTTTTACTTGCTTCACTATTGCTGGGCATGCTAACTCATCCATGTTTTGTACAGACGTTATAATCGTCGTGTCATTATTAGGTTTTATTGAGTATGATAAATCTATTCCCGGCACTCCATTATTCCAAGCTACATTATAATTGTTAATATTTAAATTATAGATTTGTAAATTAACAGTATTTCCTTCACAAATATATTGATCACTTGTAAGCATATAGTTTACAGAATCACATTCCTTTGCAACACAGTTAATCATGTCTGAAACAACACTATTGCCACATGGTGCATTACCCATTGCCATTAATTGTATGCTAATTACCTCATCTGGCATTAAACCTGTTGTCCAATTATATAAAGAGTTCGCTCCTCCACTTGGGGCCTGAAATGCTCCTCCATTAATACTTATCTTATAACTTTTTGCATTATTTATTTCATCCCAGTAAGCCTGAACACTTGTTACTGTTGAGTTGCCGCAATTTACAATAGGTTTTTCTAATGGGTCCAATACTTTTATATACATAGAGTCCTTTTTACTCTGACATCCATTTAATGATGCTATTATTGAAATCTTATCACCATTGCTCACTGTATTTGTGCTGTAAGTATTGTTTGTCGCTACTTGTACTTGTTCATAATTCTTGAAAAATGTATAGTAATCATACGTTGATGGTGTCACTGTAAAATCAATGTTTTGATCCAGACAAATAGAATCCTCTGGTATAGAAGAAAAATCTGTTATAATAGGCAAAGGCTTTACTTTAAAACTTATTGTGTCACTATTTTTGCTTGGACATCCATCCTTATTAACAACAACGGCATAAAAAGCATCCCCATCATTAAGGTTTTTTGCAACTAATCTATAGCTAGAACTGTCTTGTATTAACGTATTGTTTTTGTAAAATTTGTAACGAGGATATAGGTTGGGAATAATTGATAATGTAAGATTTTGCTGTTCACAAATGGTATCACTTGTTGATGAATTGATTAAATAGAACATTGGGATAGGGTTAACAAACACTTGTTTTGCTTTTTCCGTTGAGGTACAACCATCTTTGCTTACAGTTAATCTTACAGTTTTATATCCCGCCGTATCCCAATTTACATTAAAAGGACCTGCACCAGAAGCAGGAGAATAATTTCCATTTGCAAAATTCCAGTTATATGTTCCTCCTAAAGTGCTCCCACTATATTCTATAGTACTATTTTGTTTTAAACAAACTACTGAATCATAAGTAAAATCCGCATCTGGTGTTTTGTTTACTAATAATCCTATCGTTGTTTTATTATAACATCCATTAGTGTTTGTTGCTTTAAGAGAAATATAATAAGTATTAGGTGTGTTAAAAAGATGAGCTATTGGTTCTTTCATTGTTGAAGAACTTCCATCCCCAAAGTTCCAAAGCCATCCTGTTATTGGAGAGGATGGATTGTCTACTGTATTATTTTGAATAGTAGCTGTAAATGGACTGCAACCAAAATAACTATTTAACGCAAAGTCTGGAACAGGAGCTGATATTACTTTTATATATTTAGTTTCTGTTTTAAAGTTCTGGCATAATCTATCCGTAGTAACTGTTAATGTTACATCTACTGTATCTGCTGTATTGTATTTATAACATGGAGCAAATTTTGTACTTATATTACCATCTCCAAACTGCCATGCATAAGTATAACCTATTCCATTATCAGAATTATTTGTAAAACAAACGCTATCAGTAAAAGCACAAACAGTTAATTTGCTCGCTGTGAAAGAAACTTTTGGTGATGCATAAATCCATACAGTATCCTTTGTTGTAGCCGTTGAACCTCCAAAACATTGTATTGATAACGAAACTACAAACATTGTATCTTTCACACTGGTGTATATATGCGTCGGATTTTGAGCTCCAGAGCTAATGCCATCTCCAAAATTCCAATTATATTCCTGCGCAATTCCTGTGTTAAACTGGATTGTTATTCCAGAACATCCTATTTTTGCACTTTGTGTAAATGATGCAACACATTGACCTTTTGATGTTTCATTTATTAAAAAAAGAAACATCAATATAGAAATAAGTTTTAATAGCTTCATATTGTAAAATGTTATTTTTAATCCTTCAAAAATAATATAATATTTTAACTTGTAAAATGATTTTACATAAATCTTACAAAAATACGTAAAAATGTTTACATAATTCTATTAAGGATTATTTTTTCTAATCAAAACAAAATTATTAGCTACAAATTAGTATTTTGTAAACACAAATTATTATTCAGTCTTTTAATACGTTATGCTCTATTATTTATCTCATTAAAGTGATATTACCTTTCTTAAATAGCTTGTATCCATTAGGACAAGTAAGCTCGTAGTAATAAACATAAACAGATTGAGGTAATGCTTCATCTTTATATGTACCATCCCAGCCTATTGATTGATTGTAAGTTTCAAACACTTTCTCTCCCCATCTATCAAATACTGAAAAATGAAAATCCAAAACATTATTACTTCTAAAATATAATATGTCATTTTGATTATCTCCATTAGGAGTAAATGCCGAAGGGACATATATATATGGCTCTTCACAATCAGGTTCTATTACTTCTATTCTTATAGAATCTATAAAAGAACAATTATATTGGTCAGTTAATAAAGCATAATAGTATTTTGAAATAGTAGGGTTTACTATTGGATTAAAAACATCTGTTTGATTGATATCGTCATTATTAATCCACTTATAGCTATACAAATTAAGCTTGTTTAAATGCAAATTAGTACTACTACCTCTTACAATTAGTGTTTTATCTGCTTTTATATCTATTTTAGGATTGGTTGAATTTATGTTAATCTGAACCGATGATTTAATATTACAATTTTTAGAATCGCTAACAGTAATATTATAAACATTTGGACATAGATGTGTTACCGTTTGACTGTTATCCCCATTACTCCACACAAAAGAGTATGGGGCTGTACCACCTTTGACAATAACTGAAGCATTTCCATCACAATCTCCAATACAATTAGAATTAGTTAAAATTGTTTCAATATAAAGGGGTGTTGGTTTTTCTAAAGTAAAATACGAAGATGCAACACAGTTATTCTTATCTTTAATTGTTATTTTGTAAACACCAGCACAAAGAGCAGTTATACTATCATTATGACTATTATTGTTCCAATAATATTTATATGGAGATACACCTCCATTTGCATTGACTTTTAGTTCTCCATTGCAAGAATCATAACAAGAAGATTGCTTTATATTTGCAAACTTTATACTAAGTTTTTCAGCTTCATTAATTTGAACAGAAGAATCAAGCTGGCAGCCATTATTATCATAAACAGTAAAATAATACAATCCAGCAGGTAAAGTATCTCTTTCTTTTCCATTTATACCATCCTTCCAAATATATTGATAATCTGGAGCTCCATCCTTTGCTGTTAATTTTATTTTTCCTGTTTTATTTCCATTACATTTTACATTTTCACTTTCTATATCAACTTTTAAATATGACTTAAAATTAATAGTAATATCAAATTGATTTGAGCAAGCTTTTGCGTCATAAACAGTAACCGAATAATTTCCAGAACAAAGATTATTTATATTAGCTGTTGTATCTGCTCCATTTGACCATATGTATTTATAAGGTGCTACACCTCCTACTGTTTTAATATTAACACTACCATTACAAGTATTATGACACGAAGCGTCAAAAGATGTTACTGTTGATTTAAATTTAGATATTGTGTAGCTCTTTTTCGTTTCACAATTATTTTTATCCTTTATAGTTATTTCATAATTGCCTTCAGATAAATTATCAATTGAAGTAGTTGTATCACCATTATCCCAGATATAAGAATAAGGAGGAGTACCTCCAGTTCCCGTTATTGAAATAGAAGCATCGTTTTCTGCTGTACATGAAATATTTTGTATAACTGATTTAATCTTTATCATTGGGAAAATATATATTACAACATTGTCACTATCACTACAACCATTTTGATTGGTAACTGTAACTATGTATGTACTTGTAGCTGTTGGTAAGACTTTTATTTGTTGGTCTTTTTTCCCATTATTCCATAAATAAGTAAATACTCCATTATTATTGATAAAATTTGCTGTTAGATTTATTGAATCACAATTTGGACATATGTCGGTTTTATCTGCAATAATTTCGACATCAATTGCTGGTGAAATATTAATTACAATATTATTACTACCACTACAACCATTCTGATTTGTAACAGTAACAGTATATGTTGTCTTAGTTGTTGGTAAGACTTTTATTTGTTGATCTTTTTTTCCGTTATTCCAAGAATAAGTAAATGCTCCATTATTATTTGTAAAACTTGCTGTTAGATTTATAGAATCCCCATTTGAGCATATGATAGTGTCGTCGGCAATAATTTTAACTTCAATAGGAGCACCATCTATAGTATCACTTAAAGAATATGAATCACATATTTTACAATCACTAATAAAATCTACTGTGAATATAGTCGTGCTACATATCTGTATTTTTATTTGAGAAGAGTCTGAATTACTTCCAATGATTGGTAATTTTGGATTCCATGACCAATATCCATCTGTAAGAGGTGGATTATTTATTGTTAATGTATCATTAGAAGCACTTATTGATGGAGATAAATTATTTATTTCTTCAACTCGTACGTTTTTTACAGCTAAACTATATTGCCCTCCCCAACCAGTAGCTGGAGGTTCTGCCATAAAAGGAGCTAACCATAAAAGTTTATATGTATCATTAGCTTTAAATGTAAAGGTATATGGAGTATATAGAGTGTCAACCATATTCCACGAAGCAATTACTTGACTTGCAGAATTAGTTGGACGGGTAAAGTTTCCATTAGATATTTGTATATAAAATTTACCTCTTGAATAACCATAATGCCAAGGTTTTATGTCAATATAAGTAGATAAACACAATTTATAAGTGTGATCCTTTTGGAAATTATAACAAGTGTAAATACCTTCTCCACTTGTAACTCCATTATATGACCACATCCAAATACTTCCACTTGATGAATAAGTAGGTGTACCATAAGCCACATTCCACCCAGGACACTTAACAACTGTAGTTAAATCTCCACTTGTAGGTGGAGGTGTGCCTTCTGGCAATTTCATCTCAGGATTTAACACACAATTTGGAGGATTATCACAAAATGTTTGAGAAAAAGTAATGCATGTCTGGCTTGAAATAAAAAACATAATTAAAATAATCCTTAATATCTGCTTGTTTAAGAATGTTAAATTATAATTTTGTATTATATAGGCAAAAACCGTCATTATTATATTCAAATTTTGCCAAAAGTAAACATTTACAAACAAATAAACAATAAAATAATTGATGTTTTTTTAGACAAAATTTTACCTAAAAAAACAATCTATAAAAATATAACTCTTGTGTAATAAAACACATAATACATTTGTAGTATTTACAAAAAACTATTTTATCCTAAAATCATCTATAAAACTATTAATAAATAAAATTAACTATTTCTAAAGTGCTTTTGTTTTCTATAACAATATAATTATACAATAGTTTCATGAATAATTTGGAATAATTGCCTATTAATCACAACTAAAATATTATAAAAAAACACAATCAATTTTATTATATTGTATTGTTTTAGTTAATATGCTGATAATTAAAACTAATGCTGAGTGTTCTTTAAAACAACAAAAAGTGGATATGATTTAATTTAGATGGTTAATCATTTGATTATTAGTATAAAATGTGATTTAAGGTTGGATGTACAGAGTTAAAAGCGAGGTTAATATGCTGTATATGTACTGTATATGTGCTCTATATGTGCTTTATATGTGCTCTATATCAAAAATTGATTTTGATTAAACCAAAAAAAATATTATCACCTTCTATTAACTATTAAGAATGTATTATTGACCAAAAAGAAAAACTTACTTTTTACATTGAAATTAGTAATATAAGGGAATTTGTTTGATTAGTGAGTGAAACAGCATTCTAAATCATTTTAAATCAAACATTATTTTATAAAATTAAATTTATTTAGGATGGTATTGGTTTAAAAATAGTAAAATTTTAAGGATGTATAAATTTTGTTTATATATTTTTGAATGAAACGAGTGTTAAAATAATTTTAGAAAAATTAAATTTGTGAGAAAAATGTATTTAGTTTTGTGTTTATTTTAAAACTTAAATCAATATGGCGGGAAAAACATTTGCAGAAAAAATATTTGGAGCAACAAGAGGTTCGATTCTTTTTAAAAAGCCAGATATAGTAATGTCACACGATAATAGTTCAAGTATTTATGGAACTTTTAAAAAGATGAATGGAGAGAAAATAAAATTTCCAGAACAAGTATTTATTGTTTTAGACCATAATGCTCCGCCCACAAATTCTAAGTTAGCAAATGATTATCAGAAGATAAGGGAGATTGTTAAGGAAAACAATATTACAAAGTTTCATGATTCTGGAAAGGGTATTTGTCATCAATTAATGTCTTTGTATGCAAAGCCTGAAATGATAATAGTTGGCAGTGATAGTCATACTTGTACAGCTGGAGCGTTTAATGCTTTTGCGGCAGGCATTGACCGAACAGAAACAGCAGGGTTATGGAAAAAAGGAGAAACATGGTTTAAAGTTCCCGAATCAATAAAAATAACATTAAAAGGCAAGTTTCAAAAAAATGTATATGCAAAGGATTTAGCTTTGTGGATTATAGGTATGATTGGTTCTAGTGGAGCCGATTATATGTCAATAGAATATCATGGAGAAGGGGTAGGGGAGCTTAGTATTTCGGATCGAATGACTTTGGCTAATCTTGCATCTGAAATGGGAGCTAAAAATGCTGTATTTCCTAATGATAAAATATTAAAAGAATTTTTAAAACAAGAATATAAAGGCATTTGGGCAGATGATGATGCGATATATGCAAAAGAAGTAACAATAAATTTGGGAGAAATAGTTTCAGTTGTTTCATGTCCTCATCATGTAGATAACGTAAAGTCTGTAGCAGAGGTTCAAGGAATTGTATTGCATCAAGCGGTATTAGGAACTTGCACAAATGGACGAATAGAAGATTTAAGAATTGCTGCAGAGATATTAAAAGGAAAACAAATACCTTATGGGTTACAGTTGCTAATAATTCCTGCATCTCAAGAGATTTACAGACAAGCAATGAATGAAGGACTTATTGAAATATTCTTGAATGTTGGAGCGAATATACTGTCTCCATCTTGTGGTCCTTGCCTAGGAACAGGTCAAGGCATTCCAGCAGATAATACAAATGTTATTTCTACAGCAAATCGCAACTTTTTAGGACGTATGGGAAATAAAAATGCTAATATATATTTATCATCTCCAGCAACATTAGCATATTCTGTTTTAGAAGGGAAAATTACATCGCCTATGATTGATGAAAATTACAAATATCCATATCATGCAGAGCAAAGCAAAACGCTAGAAGTTACTTTAGGAGATGACAGATTTGTAAATAATGTTTGGGATTATAGTGATGTTGACAATCTTAATACCGACCAAATGTTTGCTGGAAATTTAACGTATAATGTAAACAGTTCGGAAGCAGAGAAGATAATACCTCATTTGTTTAAAGGTTTTGACGATAGTTTTTCAGATAAAGCAAAAGAAGGAGATATGATAATTGCAGGTGAAAATTTTGGATGTGGAAGCTCTCGGGAACATCCTGCAGTGGGATTGGCTCATATAGGAATAAAAGCGGTCATATGTAAATCTGTAAATCGTATTTTTTATCGTTCTTCAATTAATCAAGGACTTCTTATTATTGTTTTACCAGAAGTTGTGGATGCTTATAGAAGAGGTGCAAATATAAATGTAGACTTTTCTAAAGGGGAAATTATTATTGATAATAAAGCTTATTATTTCAAGTCGCTTCCAGAGAAATTACTTGAGGTTATTAATCAAAAAGGATTGGTTAATTGGATGAAAAATAATTAATACGTTTTATAACCTTTTTTTGTTATTTTTTGTATTTATTGTATTTGCATGGTTTTAAAATAATTCCTTTGTTCTTACATCCATTAATTAAAATTGTTGCACTTGATTTTAGTTTTATATGTCGTAGGAATTCATCTTCATAAATAGCTGGTTGTTCATTCAAAAAAACAAGGTCCAAGAACCCGTCTTTAATATAATGGTTTAATGTAAAATAACCTATTCCAAATGATGTTAGGTTTTGGAAAAAATGAGAACCTTGACTAGGGTCTATTTGGTAATTATCTAAACCAGATTCAATAATAACTCTAGCTGCTGATATTTGTGCCCATTTTACAGGAATTCCAAGCCAAGGATCGCTAGATCCCCAACGTCCAGGCCCTATTAGTATATAGTTTTTGTTTTCCTTTAAGAATTTGGAATTAATGTTTTGTATAATTTCAGGTATTAGATGGTTTTTAGATGGGTTGAAATTGTCTTGTTTGACATAAATAATATCAGAAACATCGTTTATAATGCCGTTTCCAAGAGAGTTTTCAGACTTTAATATTATGTCAGCAGGGTTTATTTTCTCTAAATCAATATCTATGGTTTCGTTATTTTCTACAATTGGTCGTATTTGTAGAATATTAAAGATAGGACAACCTTCTGGTGGATTTAAGTTTACGGCAAATTCAATTTCTATAGGATTGCTCATTTCTGTTTGTCCTATATGCAATACTTCTGCTAATATTTCTGCTAATGGAAATTTATCATAGTTTAAAATATTAGCAAATGTAATAACACGCTTCCCCTTTTCATAAATACCATCTCTAACCATATTGCTTTCAAAATCATAAGTTGAGGCTATATCTTTTAAAGTTCCATCAGCTTCTGCCTCTTCTATTTTTAGCTTAAATAAATTTATTGCTTCATTAATTGATGGTTTAAAGCTAGAGCTATTTAAGTCTAATGCAAAAAAGTACTTTTGAGTTTCTCGCAAAGCCATATCTGTTGTTGATAGTTGTAATATTTTTCTTGGATATTTAGGAGAAAAGCGTAATGTTTGCCCCCCCTCAACGATTAATTTGCCCAATCCTAATCCTATGTTTGCAATTCCATCTTCTGGTTTTTCTGGGTCCCTAGGGTAGAAATTTATACTTCTAGCAACGCCAGAAATATTAGGATAAAATCTATTTCCATATTTATTTCCACAAACTTCTTGCAAAACGATAGCCATTTTTTCTTCATCAATAACATTTGATGTTGCTTTCATATATGATTTGCTATCTTTGAAAAACACTGAAGCATAAACGCTTTTAATAGCCATGCTTAATTGTTTTATCATAAGATTCTTATCTTGTTTGTTATTAGGTATCATATATGTTGAATAAATACCTGCAAAAGGTTGGTAATGCGAATCTTCTAATAAGCTTGAAGAGCGAATAGCTATTGGGTTGTCTGTAAAATTAGTAAAAGTTATTAAATCTTCTTTTATTCTATATGGAAGCTTTGCTTTAATAAACTTGAGCAAAATAGTTTCATCAGGTATATCCGATATTGCGTCATTGTATAAGTTGTTTTTTTCAATAAACTCATCAAAAACATCTGTACTTAAAACGACAGTTTTAGGAATGCTTATAGTAACATCATCATATTTGTAGGTTAGTTTATTTCGCTTTATCATAGAGTCAATAAAAGCTAATCCTCTAGCTTTCCCTCCTAAAGAGCCTTCTCCAATTCTTGTGAAGTTTAAATAATTATCAAATTTGTTTCTGTAAAACTTAGCTATTACTCCCATTCCTTCATTTCTGCGATATTCAGAGATTGTTTTAAATAAATAATCTCTAACTTCTTCTATGTTTTCAAAATCTTCAAATGTTACATGTTTGAAAAGATTTGCTAAAGGAAATAATGCTCTTGCATATAACCATTTTGAAAAATGATTACGTTTTATATGATAAGTTAAAGAATCGGATGGGATGTCTAAAATCTTTTTTTGTAAGTCTTTTAAATTAATGGCTCTATTTATTTCAACATTTGTTGCAGGGTCTTTAAATACAAAATCACCAAAAGCAAAGTATTCTCTTATAAAATCTTTTAATTCTTTAGCTAAAGTCTTTGAATTTTTATCTATAAAACCAACTCCTAATTTATCCGCAATAATTTTATTAGATGGTTCGGATGATTGTAGCAAAAATGGAATTTGAAAGTCTTCTCCTTTTATAAGTTCACATAATTTTATCCCAGCTTTTGAGTCTATTACTCCATCTTTTTTATATTTTATGTCAGATATTATTCCTAATAAATTATTTTTGTATTTATTGTATAAACAGACAGCTTCTTCATAATTAGTAGCTAAAATAATCTTAGGACGACCTCGCATCCGAAGTGTTTGTTGATGTTCATTTAATCCTTCTGACATGAAGTCTTTCGATTGAATAAAAATGGTTTTATAAATATTTGGTAAATAACTTGAATAAAACCTTATAGAATCTTCAACTAATAAAATAGCCTGAACACCTTCTTTAACATCATTGTCAATATTCATCTTATCTTCCATAAGTTTAGTTATGGCTAACAATAAATCAGCATTACCAAGCCAAGAAAAAATATAGTCAATTGATTTTTGATTTTTTAGATTAAGCTTCTTTAATATTTCTCTTGAAAAAGGTGTTAATACCACTATTGGGATGTCTGGTTTGGCTACCTTTATATTATTTGCAAGCTTAAAAGGATTGCCAACACTAACCATTGTTATAATTAAATCAATTTGTTGATTTTTTAAAATTTCAACAGCTTCTTTTTCAGATGAAGCTTTAATAAATACGGGAGGAAAACGTAAGCTTAAAGAGACATATTCATTGAAAATTAACTCATCTATTCTTCCGTCTTCTTCTAAAGTGAAAGTGTCATAAACACTGCATATAAGCAGTATATAATTAATGCGATTTCGCATTAATAATTTAAAAGATGTATCTGAAAAGAAATATTTATTTATTGCTGTTAATTCTGATTTTTTTCCCATTTTTGCTTACTAATTACTGTTTTATCAGATAAAATGACTTATTCTATACTTCCAAATCAAGCCATATTGGACAATGGTCTGAATGTTTTACTTCAGGCATAATTCCTGCATCAATTAGTTTTGTTTCTAATAGATTACTTGTCATTGCATAATCTATACGCCATCCTAAGTTTTTTTCTCTTGAATTAGCTCTGTAGCTCCACCAAGTGTAATTATGAGGTTCTTTATGAAAGTATCTGAAAGTATCTATAAAGTTATTGTCTATAAATTTAGAAAGCCATGCTCTTTCTTCAGGTAAAAAACCCGAACTATTTGCATTAGAAATTGGATTGTGTATGTCAATAGGTTTGTGACAGATGTTATAATCGCCTAAAATTATTAAATTAGGATGTTCAATTCTTAATTTATTTACATAATCTAAAAAGAAATCAAGCCATTCATATTTGAAATCTTGTCTAACGTCCCCTGTTGTTCCTGATGGGACATAAACACTTATTACTGAATAGTTATTGTAATCAGCTCTAATTATTCGTCCTTCATTGTCACACATTTCATTTCCTGTTCCTATTTGCACATTTAAAGGCTTTTTCTTTGATAGAATTGCAACGCCACTATAGCCTTTTTTTTGTGCAGGGTGCCAATAATGATTATATCCTAAATATTCAAAAACGCTTACATCAAACTGTTCTGGGTTTGCCTTTATTTCTTGAAAACAAACAATATCTGGAGATGTATTTTTTAGCCATTCAATAAAACCTTTGTTAATTGCAGCTCTTATTCCATTAACATTATACGAAATTATTCTTTTCATTATTATGTTTTTTTGTTATTGTTTTTATTAAAATTAAACAAAAGTACAGTTTAATTTATATAACAATAGTTTTAACGTCTATTCTTATTTTTTGATTTGAATAAATTTGCAAAAAAACCTTTCTTTTTTAATAGATGTGAAGCGTCGTATTCATTTAAATAATAAGAATAGTAAGTTGAATAATAATAATTGCTTTTATAACTGTAAGCATTATTATATTGGAAACCATTAAATAATATATAACAATTTTTTAGATTGTAATTTTGTTTAAAATTATTAATAAATGTTATGACATTTTTATTTGAAACATTTTGTCTTATAATAAAAATTGTTACATCTACAAAATTTAATAAGTTTAATCCATCTGAAATAAAACTTACTGGAGGGCTGTCTATAATGATAATATCATATATTTGCTTTAACCGTTCAAACAATTCCGTCGTTTTTGCTGATTGAATTAATTCGCCTGGATTTGGAGGAACTGGACCTGATGGCAATACATCTAATAAATCATGACTCGTAGGTCTTATTAAATCATCTAAATCGGCGTTTCCTACTAAAAAGTTACTAATCCCTTTTTCATTTTCAAGATTAAATATTTTGTTCAATTTGGGCTTTCTAAGGTCAAACCCTAGAATAATAGTTTTTTTTCCTGATAAAGCATAAACACTAGCTACATTAACTGCGCTGAAAGTTTTGCCCTCTCCACTAATACCTGATGTAACAATAAAAACCCTTTTTTCCTTATTCAAGGATGTTAAATAATCTAAGTTTGTCCGAACTAACCGAAATGCTTCGGATATATAAAAGCTAGGATAATTTAATACTACTAATTCATTCTCTTTGTAACTTTCTCCAACTAATCCAATTATTGGAATATTTGAACTTTTTTCAATTTGAGATATATCTACTATTTTATTAGACAAAACATCACTAAGTATTAAAAATATAAAAGGGAAAAGAAATCCTAATAATAACGTTATTAAATATATTATCTTTTTATTTGGGTAAATAATTGTCCTATGTGAATATCGTGCATTGTCAATTATTATAGTATTTGATGTATTGGATTCTTTTGCAATTCCAGCATCTGCTCTTTTTTGAAGCAAGTAATTATATATTGCATCATTAAGTTTGAATTTTCTTTCAATACTAACTAAATTTCTTTCAGTATAAGGAAATTTTTCAACTTGTTTATCTAATGCACTTATTTGATTGTCAATATCCTTTAAAAAAATATTAGATTTGTTTACTGTGTTAAAAACATTTTCTCTTATCCCATTTTTATAGCTATTTATTTCTTGTTCTAACCTAGTGTATTCTGGATTTTTCTTTGTTGAAATATTAGATAATGCTATTTTTTCGGAACTTAATTGACTTAACTTTAATATTAAACTACTTAACAAAGGGTCTTCAATTCCTATTGAACTAGGAGAAAATAGGTCTTTAACATCTATGTTTTTTTCAATATAATCAAGAATACTATAGTAATATTTTTGTTTTATATTTTCCTGTGCTTTAATTTTTATTAAATCATAATATTTGTTAGCCGTTAATATCTGTTCTTGGGTTAGGTTTATTATTTTGTTATCAACTCTATAATCTTGAAGTTTTTGTTCTGTGTAATTTAATGAATCTAAAACTCCATATATTTGTTCATCAATAAATCTTATGGTATTTTCTGCTATTTTGTTTTTTTCCTTAAGATTATTATTTATATATACTTCAACAAACTTATTTAAAAAATCAGTTATTTTTATTGTGTTATTACCTTTTAATGATATATTTAGAATTGTTGATTCCTTATTCTCGTAAGATATATCTAAATTACTACTTATTGATTTAACAATCTTGTCTGGAGAAAAAAAGTTAAAATAATATTTAATGTTATTATCTTTGCTTTTTTCATCATTTAAATTGTTATTTAGTAGATAAATAACAAATGTCCCAAAATACTCATTGACAGGTTCTCCAAACTTATACTTTTTACTAAATTCTATATTTCCTTTAATAATTTTATTACTATTATCACTGTAATTATACAAAATAATATTTTTTTCATCAGATTCAAAGCTTAACCTATATTCCTTGTCCGAAATAATATCAATATAAAAATTCATATCAACCATTTGCCATTTACTCGAATCTATTTTTACTTCGTAAGGATTTTTTATATATAATTCAATGTTTCTTAAAAACTTGGTTTTTTTATAATAACCAATGTTCCATCCCAAATTAACAACAGTTTGGTATGATAATTCATAAGATTTTAATATGCCTATTTCATTTTGAATATTTTTTCCATCTCTAAATAGATCATCTGCACCCAAAAAATCTGATGGAGAAAACCCATAAGGATTTTTTTTGTCATCTTGAACTAATATTGTTATTGTATTTTTGTTTATTTCATTTGCGTATTTTATGTACAAATATGCAACAATAAAAAATGCAAAGATTGAAACCGCAAACAAATTCCAATTGTTAATAAAAATGGTAAGATATTTTTTTACATCAATTTCTTCTTCTGGTATTTGTTCTACTTTGTTATTAAGATTATCTGTATAATTAGCCACTTTAATTAGTTTATTATAATTTAATTATTAAAATTAATGTTGAAATTAAGGATAGTAATGCAGAAGAAGTTACTACTGCATTTCTAAAACCATAAGTTTTAGTTTTTAAAGGTTCAACATAAATGACATCATTGGGTTGAAGATAAAATAATGGGGAGCCAATGATGCTATTATCGGTGATGTCTAATTTGTAAATATTACTATTATTTCCATCAAATCTTATTATTTTAATATTTTTCCTGTTCCCATATTCTGTTAAGTCTCCAGCCATACCTAAAGCATCTAATAAATTAGCCTTTCTGTTTTTTAGCAAATTATACGTTCCTGGGTTTTTAACTTCACCTAATACTGTTGTTTTAAAATTGGTGAGTTTAATGTCAACAACAACATAATTCATATATTCATTAATTTTTTCTTGTAATATATATTTTGCTTCCTCTAAAGTACTTCCTGCAACCAATACTTTCCCGATAACTGGAATATTTATACATCCAGAATCATTAACCTCATAACTATTTAAAAAAAGACCAATATCTCCCACCACGTTTGGAATAATATTTCTATTATTTTCAAATCCTGAAGAATATTTATCTAAAGTATTAGAATTGATAAAAAGCATATCGCCTTTTCTTATTTTATAATCTTCAACTTTTAGGGAAAAAGAGTTACTAGAATTAGCGTCCTTATTTTGAAGATAGACTATCTTTTTATGAGGTGTACAAGCATATCCTAATAAAAAAATAAAAAATACTAATAAAAGTTTTTTCGCTATTTTTTTTAAATTATTAATCATATTTAAACAACTTTATTTATGCAAATATATTTAAAATTGTTCTAAAAATTATTTTTAAATCCAATAATAAATTATTTTTTTCTATGTAGTCTAAATTTATTTGCAGTTTATCTCTCATTATAAAATTAATATAGTATTCTTCAGGGTTAATATTATTTTCTAATAATTCGCTCTCTTTTATATATTTTATGGAAGCAAAGTCCGTAATACCTGGTTTTACTGATAAAACTTTTTTTTCTTCTTCTGTGTACATCTCTACATACTTTCTAACTTCAGGACGAGGCCCAACAAGACTCATATTGCCAATAAATACGTTTAATAATTGAGGTAATTCATCAATTTTGTATTTTCTTAAATAATATCCTATTCTAGTTATCCTATTATCATGTCCTCCTATGGTTAAAAGACCTTTTTTATCTGAATCTTTTTGCATAGTTCGGAATTTAAACAAATAAAAAGCGGTTTCTTTACAACCAATTCTTTCTTGTTTATAAATAAAACCTCCCTTAGAATCTATTTTTATTAGAAAAAATACAAGAAAAAATAAAGGAGATAATAGCAATAAACCAATAGAAGAGACTATAATATCAAAAATTCTTTTTGTCATAAATTATTTTTCTTACTTTCTACTGCGCTGACTACTGCATTAATTACTTTTTCTATATCTTGATCTCTTAAATCATAATATACTGGAAGTGAAATTTCTTGAGAATAATTTTTGTATGCAACTGGATAATCTTTTATATTATAACCTAATGATTTATAGAAAGACATCAAAGGAAGTGGAATGAAGTGAACATTAACACTAACTTCTTGTTCAAATATTTCTGAAATGATAGAGTCTCTTGTATCTTCATTTATTCCATTTATTCTTAATGGATAAACGTGGTATGACGTTTCCTTTTTATTGTTTATTGTAATTGGTAGTTTTGCCCAAGAATATTTTGAAAAAGATTCAGTATATTTGTCAAAAATTTGTTTCCTTTTTACAAGCATGTCTGAATCGTATCTCTCTAATTCTATTAATCCTATTGCAGCTTGAATATCTGTCATATTCCATTTGTAACCTGCTTCTATAATATCATATCTCCAACTTCCTTTTTTTAATTTAGATAAAGCATCTTTATTTTGACCATGTAAAGATTTTATGCATAATTTATTATATATTTCTTCGCAATCAAAAGTATTAGGAAGATTAAAACTAATAGCACCTCCTTCGGCGGTCGTTAGATTTTTTACTGCGTGAAAAGAAAATACGGAAACATCTGATTGAGTTCCTAATTTTTTATTATCGTAGATGGCTCCTATAGAATGTGCCGAATCTGATAAAAGCAAAACCCTTCCTAATTTTTTTTGTTCTTCATTTTCAGGTGTAAATAGATTCTTGTTGTTATTTATAAGAGAATTTAACTCATCGTAATCACACGGCAAACCGCATATGTCAACAGGAATGATAACTTTGGTCCTTTCTGTTAGTTTGTTTGCAACATCTTTAATGTCAATATTGAAATCATCACAAATATCTGCAAAAACAGGTGTTGCTCCACAATGAATAACAACATTTGCTGTTGCACAGTAAGTATATGCTGGTAAAATAACTTCATCTCCTGGTTTTACTCCAAACCATCTTAATATCAATTCCAATCCTGCTGTTGCAGAATTTAAACATAAACATCTCTTTGAATTTGTGTATTCCTGAAGCTTTTTTTCAAACAATTTTGTTTTTGGGCCGGTAGTAATCCAACCTGACTTTAATGTTTCTATAACTTCATCTATAATTTTTTGATCTATTCTTGGTGGTGAAAATGGTATCATTTTTTTATAATATATTTAAGTTAATATAAGCTACAAAGTTAAACTAAATATTTGTTTTGATAAATTATAAAGTTACGAATTAATTTAAATCACTCAATTAAATAGCTCTAAATGACATATTGTCAATTTTTTATAATTAGTGTCATTAGGCAAAATTTTAATAATAGAGTTATGCGTACAAAATATCTTTATTAATAGGCTATGCAATCAAGTATGTCAAAACTAAATAATAATGTAATTTTGGTTTTGAAATTTCAAAATAGTATCATTTTTAAATTTTTATAAAATCAGTTGTAAAAAAATATTTTTATATAATAATACTTAAATAAAACCCTTTGCCGTGTGACGTTTTTATGATTATTTTTCCTTTCATTACTTTTACTCGATTCTCTATATTAATAAGTCCCATACCTTTGTTAAAGGTTTTTACTTTATAATCAAATCCAATACCATTATCGTAATACTCAATTAATAAATCTTGCCTGTTTTTTATTATATTAATATTAATTTTGTCAGCTTTTGAATATTTCAAAGAATTATTTAAGCATTCTATAAGTATTCGATATAAATTTATTTCAAAATCTTTTGATAATCTATTGGTTAAGTTGTTTTCTAAATTTATTTTTATTTTTTCTTTAACTATAATATTTTCAATAAATGTATTAAGAGCTGAAATTAATCCTATATTTTCTAGTATATGAGGACTTAGATTATTAGAAATTTCTTTTAGAGTCTTTAGTGCTATGTTTATACTTTCCAAAGAGGTATTTAAGATAAATTCTTTATCGGTATGAGTGTTTGGGCTATTAAGCCATTCAATATTGTTTTTAACTATTGAAAGAATAGGTCCTATTCCATCATGTATGTCTTTTGCGAAGCGAGTACGTTCTTCTTCTTGAGTTTGTATTATAGCATTAAGTATTCTAGATTCTGTGTGTTTAAGTTGAATAGTTTTTTCAATTAATTCTCTATTGATTGATTTTAGGTATTCGTTAGCTCTCATTAAATCATGAGTTTGCTTATAATTATCCTCATTATAATGTTTGTTTTTTTGATTTAACTGTTTTTTTAAACTACTTATGGTTATATAAGTCGTTATTTTTTTTATTAATTCTTGCTTTTCTATAGGTTTTAATATATAATCAGAGACCCCTATAGAGTATGAATAAGATTTATCAAAAAGTTCTTGTTCTGAAATTATAAATATAATTGGAAGAGATGCAAAAAGGTCATTACTTTTTATCCTTTTGCAAATCTCATATACATCTGTTTTGGGAAGTACATTATTCATCAAAATTAAATCTAGATCAATTATTTTGGCTATTTCTATAGCTTTTAACCCAGTATAATCAATAAAGAGCTCAAAATCAACATCTGTTAAATATTCTTTAATCAAATTTACACTATCTTTATCATTATCTATAACCAAAATTTTATATTTGTTATCCATCTAATTTGTCTGTTATTAAATATTATTTACTATGCCACAAATATAACTAATAATATTTAAATAAGTCCAATTTGCAAAATATTCCATATTATTTCAATTTAATTACCAGTTTTTTGCCATAAAGTTAATAAATTTACTTAATGTAATTACTTAAAAAAAATACAAAATTTGCCTATAAAAAACTATCTTTAGGAGTATAAAAAAAAAGATAAATTTTACATCTTTTGGGTGTTGTTTTATACTTTCCTCTTATTGTACATTTGTCACGATAAATATACAAACATTAAAAAAGGAGGAAAACAATGTCTGAATTTAAAAACAAAAATGCGATTGAATCTTATCTATCATT
>MEOD01000036.1 GCA_001768555.1 Bacteroidetes bacterium GWF2_29_10 | reverse complement strand
GTTTCTTTCAACGGCATAAATGCCGTTGCTAATTATTTTTTTTTGTGAGTGTTTTTTGATGAAAATCTTAACGCTTAATCTGGAATTAAGGAAAAACAGGACATGCGTTACATTTTCTTTACATTTACATATCATACTTATTGTCAGCGTTTTAGTAAACGAGGTAGGGTTAGGGTAACTTTAGGGTGAAGTAAGGGTAACGTAAAGGCGAAGTAAAGGCGAAGTAATAGAATGTAATGCAATGAAAATTAACAAGTTAAGCATTTTAATATAATTGACTGATTTATAGTATTTTGACAATTAGCAATAATGTAGAGAAATATTTAATTTTATCTTGTTATAAAATATTATTACTCATCTATTCTTATTTCCTACAAATTTTCTGAATAAAATCCGATTATTTTTCTTTTTGATAGCACCAACATGAGAAATCCTACTTGTGGTGTTGTTTCGAGTTTAATGTTGAAAATATACATAACAATTCAATATAGTAAACTGTTTATCAATTATTTAATATTTTACATTACAATGATTTCACATTATGGAAGAATTTAATCATCGCATTAGCATATATAAAGCAGTATTACAGACTAAAATAATTAAAAAAAAACAATTATTTAAAGCCTAATTCTAAATAATATTTTTAATTTTGTAGTTTGATATTAAATAAATACTAACAGAATTTTACGTTTAATTATAAATAACTATTTATGGAAAAGAAGAATTTCATGACATGCGATGGTAATTATGCTGCGGCTTACATTGCGTATATGTTTAGTGAAGTAGCTGCAATTTACCCTATTACCCCTTCCTCTAATATGGCTGAACACGTTGATGAATGGTCTGCAAGTGGAAAATTAAATATTTTTGGAGAAACAGTAAAAGTTGTAGAAATGCAATCAGAAGCTGGAGCAGCAGGAGCTGTGCATGGTTCATTGCAAAGTGGTGCATTAACTAGCACTTATACAGCATCGCAAGGTTTCCTTTTGATGATACCAAATATGTATAAAATTGCTGGAGAATTATTACCAGGCGTATTTCATGTGTCAGCAAGAAGTTTAGCGGCACAAGCATTATCTATATTTGGAGATCATTCAGACGTTATGAGTGCACGCCAATCAGGTTTTGCATTTTTAGCAACAGGTAGTGTGCAAGAGATTATGGATTTAGCAGGTATTGCTCATTTAACAGCAATCAAATCTAGAGTACCTTTCGTTCATTTCTTTGATGGATTCAGAACATCTCATGAAATACAAAAAGTTGAAGCACCAAAAATGGAAGATTTAGCAAAGCTTCTTGATTATAAAGCATTACAAGAATTTAGAGATAGAGCATTAAATCCAGAAAATGCAGTAACAAGAGGAACTGCACAAAATCCTGATATATATTTTCAATCAAGAGAAGCCGCAAATCGTTTCTACGATGCCATTCCAGATATGGTTGAAAATTACATGCAAGAAATACACAAAATAACAGGAAGAGAATACCATCCATTTGACTATTATGGAGCAAGTGATGCTACAAATATTATTATTGCAATGGGTTCTATAACAGATACAATAAAAGAAGTTGTAGATTATTTAAATAATAAAGGAGAAAAAGTTGGATTAATTTCTGTACATCTTTACAGACCATTCTCTCCAAAATATTTCTTTAATGTATTACCAAAAACAGTAAAAAGAATAGCTGTACTTGACAGAACTAAAGAACCAGGAGCAACAGGCGAACCTCTTTATTTAGATATTAAAGATATTTTCTATAATCATCCAATGAATCCAGTAATTGTTGGAGGAAGATATGGATTAAGTTCAAAAGATAGCACTCCTTCACACATGATATCTGTATTTGAAAATTTAAAATTAAATGAACCTAAGAATAGATTTACAGTAGGTATTGTTGACGACGTTACTTTTACTTCACTTCCTTTATTAAAAGATATTGACGTTGCACCTAAAGGTAACTTTGCAGCAAAATTCTTTGGATTAGGTTCAGACGGAACAGTTGGAGCAAATAAAAACTCTATTAAAATTATAGGAGATACTACAGACAAATATTGCCAAGCATATTTTGCTTATGATTCTAAGAAGTCTGGAGGTATAACTATTTCTCACTTACGTTTTGGAGATATTCCTATTCGTTCCCCTTATTTAGTAAACAATGCTGATTTTATAGCATGCCACGTGCCTGCATATTTAAATCAATATGATGTTGTTAAAGGATTAAAAGAAAATGGAACATTCTTGTTAAATAGTATATGGGATGTTGAAGAAACAAAAAATAGACTGCCTAATAGCATCAAGAAATATCTTGCAGAAAAAAATATTAATTTCTACATCATTAATGCAACAAAAATAGCAGAAGAAATAGGCTTAGGTAATAGGACAAATACTATTATGCAAGCAGCATTCTTTAAAATAGCTAACGTTATTCCTTATGATTTAGCAGTTGCAGAAATGAAAAAAGCTATTAAAAAGTCTTTTGGGATGAAAGGAGACAATGTTATTAGTATGAATAACATGGCTGTAGATAAAGGAGGAGCTGTTACAAAAATAGAAATTCCATCTGATTGGAAAAACTTAACAGTAACAGAAGAAAACGCAAATAACGACTATCCTGATTTTATAAAAAATGTTGTTATGCCTATCAATAGCCTAAAAGGTGATGACTTACCTGTAAGTGCATTTTTAGGAAGAGAAGATGGAACATTCCCAGCAGGAACAACAATGTACGAAAAGAGAGGTATTGCGGTTAATGTACCTGAATGGCTTCATGAAAATTGTATCCAATGTAACCAATGTGCTTATGTTTGCCCTCACGCAGCAATTAGACCATTCATTTTAACAGATGAAGAATTGAAAAATGCTCCAGCAAACACAAATGTACAAAAAGGTAATGGAGGAATCAAAGAATACCATTTCCGTATGCAAGTTAGCGTGCTAGATTGTACTGGTTGTGGTAACTGTACTGATGTTTGTCCTTCTCCAAAAAAAGCATTAGAAATGAAACCACTTGGCAGTCAAATGGACGAAGTTGCAAGATGGAACTACATGGACGGAGTTGTTAAATATAAAGAAACAATTTTACAAAAAGATAAGAGTATAAAAAACAGTCAGTTTGCAAGACCTTTATTTGAGTTTTCTGGTGCATGTGCAGGTTGTGGAGAAACACCATACATAAAACTTATTACTCAACTATATGGAGAAAGAATGATTGTTGCCAATGCAACAGGATGTTCTTCTATATATGGAGGTTCTGCTCCATCAACACCTTATCGTATTGGAGACAATGGCAAAGGAGTAGCTTGGGCAAACTCATTATTTGAAGATAATGCAGAATATGGTTTAGGTATTTCAACAGGAGTAAACCAAATAAGAGATAGAATAAAAAGATTAATGAAAGAATCTATGGATTCTGATTTGTCTTCTGATATTAAACAAGCGTTTTCAGAATGGATTGATTGTTTTAATGATGGAGATAAATCTCAATTAGCATCAGATAAAGTATTAAGTCTTATAAAAGATAGCAATGCTTCTGTAGCAACAGAAATCATGAAATATAAACAATATCTTTCAAAAAAATCTGTATGGATTTTTGGAGGAGATGGTTGGGCTTATGATATTGGTTATGGAGGTTTAGACCATGTTATTGCATCAGGAGAAGATGTAAACCTTCTTGTACTAGATACTGAAGTATATTCAAATACAGGAGGTCAAGCATCTAAATCTACACCAATAGGAGCAATAGCTAAATTTGCTGCATCAGGAAAAAGAATTAGAAAGAAAGATTTAGGAATGATGGCTATGTCTTATGGTTATGTTTATGTCGCTCAAGTTTCAATGGGAGCTAATCAAAACCAATATCTTAAAGCAATAAAAGAAGCCGAAGCATTTGATGGACCTTCATTAATCATTGCTTACGCTCCTTGTATTAATCATGGATTAAAACAAGGTATGGGACATACACAAAATGAAGCTAAATTAGCAGTAGAAGTAGGTTATTGGTCTTTATTCAGATATAATCCAACATTAGAAGCACAAGGATTAAATCCTTTTATTATGGATTCTAAGGAGCCAGATTGGTCAAGATTTAATGATTTCTTAAAAAGTGAAGTAAGATTTTCTTCTTTAAAGAAAACATTACCACTTGAAGCTGAAGAAATATTTGAAGCATCAAAACAAAATTCGATATGGAGACACAAATCATATCAAAGGTTAGCAACTATGGATTACTCAAAATAATTAGTTAAAATCTAATAAAACAGAAAAAGGCGGGTTTTACTCGCCTTTTTTTATTTATTTACGTTTCTAAACAATCAATATTATTTTGTCTTTTGATAAAAGTCACCTATCTTTGTAAATAGAAATTTAAACAAACTAAAAGTGAAAGTTAATATTTTAACGGAAAACAATTATAATCATAGTATTAACAATTTAACAAGAAGTATTGCATATTATCAAATGTTTGAAAGCATCAATGCGGATGTAAATGTTTATGTAGAAGGAGAAAAAAATTGTTCTGAAATACTTGAAGTCAATAATGTTAATTTTGAATATAAAAATTGGCACTCAAAATACAGCTCCGTAAAAGAATCAGATATAATTGTAATTGATTCGAACAAAGCATCAATAGATCTGTATAATAAATTTAGGAAAAAAGCCAAAACCCCTATATTTATTGATGATGCTTTAAGATTAAAATACCCAAAAGGAATTGTAATTAACGGGATGATTGATATTGACAAATTTTCAATTAATCAAAAATCTAAATCTAAGTACCTTTTAGGAATAGAATACCATTTGTTGCAAAAACCTTTTTGGGAAAGAGAACAAAAAATTCTAAAAATTGAAATTGAAAATATTCTAGTTAGTCTTTGTACTAATAATAATAAATTAACCTATAATATAATTAAAGAACTAGCAGAGGTTTTTCCTTATATAAATATCCATGTAATTTTACCTTACTTTTGTAATGATAATAATCAACATGAAAATTATCAATTTAAAAATATAAGATATTACAAAATAATTAACGCAAAACAATATAAGAATTTAATAAATAAGTGTGATATTGCAATTTCAGGAGGAGGAGAAACATTATATGAATTGACATCAAGTTATATTCCTATAATTGCAATTTTGGAAACGGAAGAACAGTATGTCAATATAAATGGATTTTCAAAAAGAGTAATGATAGATTATGTAAAAAAAACAGACAATCAATTAATAACAAACATAATATTATCCGTAAAGAAGTTTGATAATATTATTGAGCGAATTCAATTAATAGAGAATCAAAAGAAATTTCATCAACTAACTTGTTCTAAAGAAAAGATACTAGAAGAAATACTTCAATACAACAATTAATAAATATTTTACAAATCTTCTACAACAATAAAATCAACACGAATAGTATATATTCCAGGTCTGCAAATGTTTGGAGGAGTTAATCCTGGGATAACTCTAAAGTCAACATTAAATTTATTACAAGCAGGACTAGTTAAATATGTTCCTGGCACATTACTTGGTTGATTAGCTGCACAATTTACCGTAGGGTCACTTACAGCTGTACCTATAATATATGTAGGGCTATTGCTTATAGGAAAATATCCAACTTGTTGGGATGTATTATTAGCGTTTTTAAAATTTAACTGCAATATGTTTACAGGAGGCAATATTCCGCTTGAACCATAATATACACCAGTTTGATCCCAAACGTTAGGAATCATAGTGGTAGCTTGGGTATATAAATCCCATTCAGTTCCTATTGCATTAATATTAAGGGTAATAACATTAAATTTAGTTATACCGATTTGATAATCTTTTATAGTATTAAATGAAAAATCTATATTTGGAGAAGTTTTTATTTCAAAACTTAAAGATGGAGGAACTGGCTGAGCTAATACTATGATATTAGCTGATAAAAAGATTAATAATAAAATTAGCTTGTTTTTATGCATATTTTTTATTTTAAGCCAAAAGTAATAATTATTCTTTATATAAAAAAATTTTTTTTTTTATAAAGATTTCAAAAAAAGAGACATGTTGCTATCATGTCTCTTTAACTATAATTTAACTATAAACGTTATAGAGTTTTGTGATTAAATCATATTAAGTTTTTTCCCAACTTTAATAAAGGCTTCTATAGCTTTATCAAGATGTTGTTGATCATGACCTGCAGATATTTGCACCCTTATTCTATCTTTTCCTTTAGGAACAACTGGGAATGAAAATGCGATAACATAAATACCCTCTTCAAGCATCATGTCAGCGAAATCGACAGCAAGTTTGGAGCAATTAGGATATTTTCCAAACATGATAGGTACAATTGGATGTTCTCCTGGAATTATATCAAATCCAGCTTCAGTCATTTTGCTTCTGAAATATTTAGTATTACTTTCTAATTTATCTCTTAATTCAGTAGAATTCATCAATATGTCAAGAGCTTTGCTTGTAGCAGTTACAACAGAAGGGGCAACTGTATTTGAGAATAAATAAGGGCGAGCTTTGTTTCTCAACCATTCAACAACTTCTTTTGGACCAGAAATAGAACCACCAGAAGCGCCACCAAGAGCTTTCCCAAACGTTGTAGTAATTATGTCTATTTTTCCCATAACATTACGATATTCATGAGTTCCACGGCCATTTTTACCTAAAAATCCTGAAGAATGACTATCATCAACCATAACCATTGCATTATATTTTTCAGCTAATTCACATATAGCTTCTAACCTAGCAATATCTCCATCCATAGAGAATGATCCATCAGTAGCAATCATTTTAAATCTGCAATCTTTAGCTTCTTTCAAGCATTTTTCTAATCCTTTTATAGATTTGCCTGTTGCGTTATCCATTTCTTCTACATCACGCATATCATTATGATTGTATATCCATCTTTGAGCTTTACAAAGTCTTATTCCATCGATAATTGAAGCATGATTTAAAGAGTCAGTAATAATAGCATCATCAGAACCTAATAATGGTTCAAACACTGCACCATTAGCATCGAAACAAGAAGAGAATAATATAGTATCTTCCATTCCAAGAAATTCAGATATTTTTTGTTCTAATTGTTTATGAATATCTTGTGTTCCACAAATAAATCTAACAGATGAAAGGCCGTAACCTCTAGCATCAATACCTTCATGAGCAGCTTTTATTATTTCAGGATGTGATGATAATCCTAAATAGTTATTTGCGCAAAAATTAAGACACTTTTTCCCTTTTACAACTATTTCAGCAGCTTGGGGGCTTTCAATAATTCTTTCGTTTTTGTATAATTTTTGTTCTTTTAGATTTTGGATTTCTTTGCTTAAGAAATCTGTTACATGTTTATGCATAATATTTTATTTTTATATATTTTTTAAAATAATCCTTTTTCAAATTTTTCTGTTAATTTTTCAATCATATCCTTTGTCATTGAATCAATGTTATAAGAAGGATTCCAACCCCATTCTTTTCTTGCAATAGAATCATCAACAGAATTAGGCCAAGAATCAGCAATTTGTTGTCTAAAATCAGGATTATAAGAAATAGTGAATTCTGGAATATATTTTTTAATTGCTTCTGCCAGTTCCGCAGCAGTAAAGCTCATTGAACCTACATTAAAATCGGAATAATGTTTTAATTTACTAAAATCTGCATGCATCAAATCTAAAGTAGCTTTAATACAATCAGGCATATACATCATTGGCAACTTTGTGTCTTCTTTTAGAAAACAAGTGTATTTTTTATTTTTAATAGCCTCGTAATATATTTCTACAGCATAATCAGTAGTGCCTCCACCAGGAAGAGTTGCGTTACTGATTATTCCAGGGTAACGTAACCCTCTAACATCTAATCCATATTTTCTTACATAATAATCACCTATTAATTCTCCTGTTACTTTAGTAATACCATACATTGTTCTTGGTTTTAATACAGTTTCTTGAGGGGTCATATCAACAGGAGTTTCAGGACCAAACACAGCAATAGAACTAGGAACAAAAACTTGTTCTAATTTTAGTTCTTTAGCAATTTCTAAAACATTTATATATCCATTAATATTTACCTCCCAAGCTTTCAATGGATTTTTCTCTCCTGTTGCAGATAACAATGCAGCTAGGTTTATAATAGTATCAATGTTATGTTTTTTTACAACATTAAACACTTGAGGAGCATCAGTAACATTTAGTTGTTCATAAGGTCCGTCGTTAAGAACCTCAGGTACGTTTTGACATATATCAGCAGTAACAACGTTATCTTTTCCATAAATACTTCTTACAGCGACAGTCAATTCAGAACCTATTTGACCAGCTGCTCCTATTATTAATATTTTTTTCATAAATGTTTTAATTTGAATGATATAGATTAATTTAGATTAAAAAAATATTTGCTTATCAAATATTTTAGTCACAAACCTACAAATTTTTTATAGAATATTGGTAAACAAAATTCTTTTTATTTTTGGAAAGATATTATCAATTATTGCTGTTCTGTAAGAATATATAGAATAAACAGTACTTTAGTCGTTACTTCTTTTTGATTGTTCAAATATTGCGGTTAATTAATTCTTCTTTATTTAAATTTAGTTATCATAATTTAATGCTTTTTTGATGTTATCGTAATTCCATTTAAAATTTGCGTCATTGAGCTTTTTAGGGATTACGTTTTGTCCTTCTATCATTATAATATATTTTTCGCCAAATATTAATTTGAGGATTATTTTAGGGATTGAGAAAAGGCATAATCTGTTGATAGATTTAGCATATATTTTGGAAAATTGCTTGTTTGTAATTATTTGTGGGGCGACAACATTAACTATTCCAAGAACATTATGATTAATTATATAATTAATAGCGGTAATTAGATCTTCAATATGAATCCATGCCATCGGTTGTTTGCCATTGCCTAATACAGCTCCAATACCTAATTTGAATATTGGCTTTATTGTTTTTACAAATCCATCGTTTTCTGCAATTACTATTCCTAATCTTATTATTGTTAGCTTACATATAGTTTGTTGGGCTTCTGCTTCCCATTGTTTGCATACTTCGGAGAGGAAATTATCGGCAAAGGAAGAACTACTCTCATCGTGCAATCTATCTGAAGAGTATATGCCCACAGCTGAAGCATTAATTAGTAATTTGGAAGTATCGTTGATTTTATTTATTGCATTAACTATTGCTTTTGTTGTGTTTATTCGACTTTCTAAAATTTCTTTTTTGTATTGTTTTGTCCATGCTTTATTAATAGTTGCTCCAGCTAAGTTAATTACGACATCTGCATGTTGAATAATTTTAAATAAAGCTTCATCATTTTGTAATTCTTTTCTACTAATGCTTGTAATGTTTACACCTTGTTGTTGAAAAAAAATGCTTAGTCTTTTTCCTGTAAATCCAGTAGCGCCTGCAATTGCTATATTCATTTTGTTTATTTAATGTGAGTTCTAAAAATTGGCAATGTCAAACTTCGTTTTATTTTGATAAAAAATCGCAAACTTATTACTAAGTTTCATTACCAGTACAAAGATAATAAAAATGTAACATTTTTTATCCTAGATTGTCCATTAGGAGGATTTGAATTTAAAATTTCAAGTTTTGTTCCAGATTTTTTCAAACCAATTTCTTCTATTGTCTCGTCCTAAAATAGGTTTACACATAAAATTAGAATTATGAAAAAACAAGTAAACTTATTATAGGATTATCTAAGTATTGTTTTTTATAATAGGTTTAATTTATTAAATATTCTTAAAGAAAAATAAATAATACAAACAAAATTAATTATATACAAAAGCTTGGTTTGACGACAATTTCTTTTTGCGGACAATCTTCTGAAAGGAAAAATTTATATTAGGACTAGACAAAGTGATTTTAAGAAATATAAAAAATTAGTGCATCCTTTACAAAATGGTGTTTTGTAAATGGTTTTTATGTAATCTATTTAGGATTATATTGATTTTTTTTCATCTAAAACATAATTTAAATTAAAAAAATACTAAATTTGTTACTTAAAAATAAAATTGCCCATGATTAAGTATTGTTTATTATATTTGATTTTAAATGTATTTGTAATCACTTCTTTGTATGCTCAGTCATCATTAAAATCGAAATCTTTCAATAAGTATAATCAGTATGGTAAAAAAGAAGGAACTTGGCAAAAAGTATATTCTAATGGTAAAGTAAAATATACAGGGCAATTTAATAATGATGTTCCTAAGGGTGTTTTTAAGTATTATTATGATAATGGGGCTTTAAAATCAGAAATAAAATACATTGATAATGATACTAGTTTATTTGCAATAGGGAAGATATATAACAATACGGGAAAATTAATTGCATCTGGTTTTTATAGAAATATGAAAAAGGATAGTGTTTGGAATTATTATAAGATTGACGAAAATAGTCAAAGCATTTTAATGTCTGTTGAGAAATATAGAAATAACCAGAAAAATGGGACTTCATTAGTTTACTTTGCTAATGGAATTGTATATCAAGAGGTAAATTGGGAAAATGATACTCTAAATGGCTTATGGAAAGATTATTATTCAAATGGAAATTTAAAATGGGAAGGCAATTATATTAATGGTAAACTTCAAGGTAAGGTAAAAGGTTATCATTCAAATGGATCTGTTAGTTATACTGGTCAATATAATAGCTCTTTTAAAGATTCTGTTTGGGTATTCTATAAGGAAAATGAGGAAATTATACGAAAAGTAACATATAGGAGAAGTAATATAGTTAAAGTTGACGGAGAACCTTTTCCAAAAGAAAATATTAACAATAAAATAGATGAAAGTGTTATTTACGAAGGATTTGAAAATTTAAATAAGGGGGATCAGTGAGTAAAAAAGGTAAGGTATTATTGGCAATGAGTGGAGGTGTTGACAGTTCAGCAGTAGCTCTAATCCTAAAAGATTCGGGCTATGAAGTTATAGGTTTTACGATAAAAACATGGGATTATCAAAGTGTAAATAAGAAGAGTGAATCAAGTTGTTGCGATATAGAGGCGATAAATGATGCCCGCTTACTTGCTACTAGAATAGGTATTTCACATTATGTAATTGATTTAACAGATTTATTTAAAAAAGAAGTTATAGATAATTTTATTTTTTCATATTTAGATGGAAGAACTCCTAATCCTTGTGTAGTATGTAATAAGAAAATAAAGTGGGAAGGTTTAATTCAGAAAGCAAATGATCTTGATTGTGAATATATAGCTACGGGACATTATTCGAAAATATCTTTATTAAATGATCGCTATTTTGTGTCAAAAGGATTGGATGAAAACAAAGAACAATCTTATGTCTTGTGGAGTTTGACGCAGGAACATCTAAAACGCACTATGTTTCCTTTAGCAGATTATAAAAAGGATGATATAAAAACTATTATAGCAGAAGCAGGATTTGAAAAGATATCAAAAAAAAGGGAAAGCTATGATGTTTGCTTTATTCCTGATGATAACTATCATAATTTTTTAATGGAGAACGTTCCTGATTTAAAAGAAAGGTATGCTAACGGGAATATAGTTGACAAAACGGGAAAAGTGTTAGGACAACATAAAGGTTTCCCATTTTACACAATAGGACAAAGGAAGGGATTAGAAATAGCATTAGGCAAGCCTGTTTATATTTCCAATATTGATTCTGTAAAAAATGAGATAACGATTGGGGATAAAGAGGATTTATTGCAAGACTGGGTAATTGTGGAAAATGTAAACTTGCAGAAATATGAAAAAGTGAGTAATGATATAAAATCTGTTGTAAAAATAAGATACAAGGATAAAGGTTGCTTAGCAGAATTGACTGAACTTGATAATAATAGAATAAAAATTAATTTTAGTACTCCAGTTTCCGCCCTTACAAGCGGGCAGTCCGCGGTTTTTTATGAGGGTAATGATTTGCTTGGAGGCGGTATTATTACAAATCAACAAAATTAATTATGAGAACTAGTAAGCTCTTGATTTTTTTTATAGTTTTAATGTTTTTTTCTTGTAAGAAAGAAGTAAAGGATATTGACAAAACTGAATATATGGGGTATGACTATTTTCCATATAATATTGGGCATGAATTGATATATGAAGTTGATTCTACTTATTATGATGATTTTGACATTATACAAAAAGAAAAGAAATTTCATTTTTATATTAAAGAGGTTATAGAATCTTACTTTCAGGATAATGAAGGCAGACAAAACATTAGAATAGAAAGATACAAAAGAGATAAGGATACAGATAATTGGTCAATAAAAGATGTTTGGTCAGGAGTCATCACCAATACTTCTGCACAAAGGTTTGAAGAGGATGAACGGTTTGTTAAGCTTGCATTTCCAATAAAAGAGACACAATCATGGAATGGGAATGCTTATAATAATCTAAATTCTCAAACCTATACTTATAAAGATTTATTTGTTGATTTCAATATTGATTCTGAATTATATAGCAATACAGTAACAGTTAATCAAGCAGAAGATACAAGTTTAATACACAGGAATATTATTAGTGAAGTTTATGCACCCAAAATAGGCATGATTTACAAAACATACAATGTTGTAAAAAAGGCTGTAAATGGTGACATTATTAGTGGTTCCATTTATGAATACAAATTGATCAGTTATAATATGGGAACAGAATAAATATGCTGAATCTTTCGAATAATTGAAGTAGAACTTTGTAAAATATTGAATTATATTATGAGAAAAAATATTAGTTTTATAGGGAGTGGCAATGTGGCTTATCATTTAGCATTAACCCTTTATGAAAAAGGCTATATTATAAAGCAAGTTTTTAACAGGACAGAATCACACGCTTTGGATATTTGTAATACTACAAAAGCAAAGTATGTGAGGAAAATAAAAGACTTTGTTTTTGATGAAAACGATTTAAATATTATTTCTCTGAGTGATGATGCAATAGATGAAGTTTTAGGAAAAGTTAAGTTTCATAATTCAATATTAATACACACAGCTGGAAGTCTGGACATTAATGTCTTAAATAAATACAGCACGAATTATGGAGTACTGTATCCTTTGCAAAGTATATCTCGCCATCAAAATATTAAATTTAAAGATGTTCCCATATTGATAGAAGCAAACAATATTAGCACTTTAGAAAGAATCAAGCATTTGTCAAAATCATTAAGTCCTCATGTTGTTTATTGCAATTCAGAGCAAAGAGAAATGATACATATTTCTGCAATATTTGTTTCAAACTTTACCAATTATTTATATACAGTAGGGAATGATTTAATGCAAAATACAGGTGGAGATTTTGAATTATTACTTCCTCTTATTAAAGAAACAACAGGGAGATTAAAAAATAATAACCCTAAGCTATTGCAAACAGGTCCAGCAAAGAGAAAGGATATAAAAATAATTAGCCAACATCTTGAAAAATTAAATAATTTTCCTAAGTACAAAAATTTATATAATTTTATATCCGAACAAATAATCAAACAAGATGACTAAACCTTATAATAATTACAAAGATAAGCTATCTAAAATAAAGACTTTCATTTTTGATATAGATGGAGTATTAACAGACGGGACTGTTATTGTTAGTGAAAATGGAGAGCAATATAGAACTATGAATGTTAAAGATGGGTATGCTCTTCAATTAGCAATAAAGAAGGGTTTTAGAATTATTATTATTTCTGGTGGTTATTCTGAAGCTATTATAAAGAGGTTTGAATATCTTGGCGTTAAGGAAGTCTTTTTGGGAGTTGAAAATAAGCATGAGTTATTTTTAGAATTACTTGATAAAGGGAGTTTAAATCAAGAAGAAGTATTGTATATGGGAGACGATATTCCTGATTACAAAATAATGAAGGATGTTTTCCTGCCTTCTTGTCCGAGAGACGCAGTAAAAGAAATAAAAGCAATAAGTGAATACGTATCTCCATTAAATGGTGGTTATGGATGCGTTAGAGATATAATAGAACAAGTATTAATGTCACAAAAAATATGGTTTGATGATGAAGCATTCAAGTGGTAATATAATGCATTACCTTAAACTAGTAAGGTATCAAAATCTGCTGATAGTAATTTTAACTCAAATTATAGTTAAATTTTTTATTATAAATAAACTTTGTGAGCATTGTAGTATGCTTGTTAGTTATTTTGATTTTTCATTGATAGTGCTAACAACAGTACTCATTGGAGCTGCGGGTTATGCTATCAATGATTATTTTGATATACAAATAGATAGAATAAACAAACCTGATAAGGTTTTAATTAACAAATATATTCCAAGAAGAAATGCAATAATAATTCATGCTGTTTTTAATATAATAGCAGTAATAACAACAATGTTTTTAGCTTATCAGGTAAGGTCTTTAACAATTTTTGCTTTCATGTTGTTTTTTATTGCTTCCTTATGGCTCTATTCTATAAAATACAAAAAAGTATTCTTATTAGGTAATTTAATTGTTTCAGCAAATATTGCATTTGCCATTTTGGCTGTAGCTGTTTATGAATTTTATGCTATTTTAAATTCTAATATTCAAACAAATATAATGTTTTTGCAGATAACATTAGTTGTTGCAGCATTTGCTTTTATTATTAATTTTTCAAGAGAGATTATAAAAGATATTGAGGACATTAAAGGAGATATGAAATACAATTGCAATACATTACCTATTAAATTAGGTGTTAAAAACGCAAAAGCTGTTACCTTTTTTATAATTCTAACACTAATATTTGGAATTATGTATTTGTCTTTTAAAATGAATTTTGTTCTATTTTTGAATATATTTGTTTACTCTTTTATAATATTTCCTTTGTTGTACAGCTTATTATTAATTTTCAAAGCAAAAGATAAAAACGATTTCCGGTTTATAAGTGCATTGTTAAAACTGATAATGCTATCTGGTATTTTGTCAATGGTTATTTTAGGAATATGAATAATAAAAATCCTTTACCAGAATACAATTATATATTAGGCTCTGCCTCCCCAAGACGCAAACAACTTCTCGAAGGTCTTAATCTTGAATTTAAAATAATAGCTCCCGATATTGACGAAACATACCCTGATGATATTAACATAAATGACATTCCCGTTTTTTTATCAAATAAAAAAGCCGAGTACTTTAATAATCTTAAAGAAAATGATTTATTAATATGTGCAGACACTATCGTTATAATTAATAATATAGTTTTAAACAAGCCTACTAATAATGACGATGCAAAGAGGATGTTATCTCTTTTATCCAATAATATACATGAAGTTGTTACAGGGGTTACTTTTAAAAGTATAAATAAATTATTATCATTCTCCGTAAAAAGTGTTGTACACTTTAAAAAATTAACAATAGAGGAAATTGATTTTTATATAAAAGAATTTAAGCCTTATGATAAGGCTGGATCTTATGGTGTTCAAGAATGGATAGGGTATATAGGAATAGAAAAAATCGAAGGCTCTTATTATAACGTCATGGGATTACCAATAAAGGAAGTTTATGAAAATTTACTGGTTTTTAAATAGGTAAATATTTAAAAAGAGTTTTGAAGTAATTTTTCTATTTCAACAATCATTACTCCTAATTTTGCGTTTGTGTTATTTAATATAATAATAGTGCATTGATCTTCAATTAATCTTGTAAATCCAGATTTAAATCCTTTCCACCATCCGTTATGATAAACAATTTTTTTATCATTAACCTCTCTTAAACGGAAACCATAGCCATAATTAAAATGATTATTGTTTGATAGAGTTCCTTTTTCAAAGGCTTCGTTTAGTGTATAAAACGAAACTAGCCGGTTACTATAAAGAGCCTGATCCCACTTGTACAAATCTTCTACTGTAGAAAAAATCCCTTTATCTCCTAATACTCTATCAACAACATCTTCACCGTAAGGAACATAACCTCCGCGTCTATATTTAGTATAGCCTAAAGCTCTATCTCTATTGTCGTTAGGTTTAATCTTATCGTAAGTAAAAGTATTTTTCATGTTTAAAGGAACAAATATGTTTTTCTCAAGAAAATTACTAAAAGCAGTTCCAGAAACTTTTTCTACTAATAAAGCTAAGAAACAATAGTTTGTATTACAATAATCAAATCTGCTTCCTGGTTTGAATATCAAATTAAACCTTTTCTTTTTGTATAAATCTAAAACGACATCATTTGTTACAGACTTTTTGCTTGGTAAGTATTTTTCAACATTCCAAATATAATTAGACAATCCTGATGTATGGGTTAATAAATGTCTTATTGTTATTGTATTATAAGGAAAATCTTTAATGTATTTCACAACTAAGTCGTCATATTTTAGAAGACCTTTTTCTTTCAAAATCATAACAGACATTGCAGTAAATGTTTTACTTGTTGAAGCCAATTGAAAAGAAGTATTAATATTTAGGGAGTCTTTTGTTTTGAAATTAGCAAATCCTTGTGTTTTTTCATAAACTACATTATTATGCACAGATATAAGAATGTTTCCATTTAATCGATATTTCTTTACGATATTGTCTAGGGAGTTTTGTATATGTGTAATTTTGTTATTATACTCATCATCACGAGGTAAAGATTTATTTTCTTCACACTTATTATATAATGGAGTAGTATTGTTTTTGAATTCTTTTGAATATAAGGCATTTAAATTACCACATTGAATACTGACAAGGAACGTTAAAATCAAAAACACAATAAATCTGAAAAATTTCATGGGCATATATTTTTATTTTATTATATGCCAAAAATACATCATGTAATTTAAAAAGTCAAATCTTTTTATTAACAAATCTATACTCTTGCAAAATATTATTTTTTGCAAATTGTTATTAAAATGGATATCCAATGCCTAAATTAAATATAAAATCATTTAATTTTAACTTAGATATTCTTACTCTTTCTCCAATTGGATATGACGGATCTTTTACAGCATACGCATTATCAATGCGTATTACAAAATATTTAAAGTCTAATCGAATACCATAACCAACTCCAATTGCCATCTCATGAAGAAATGTCTTTATGTTAAATTCGGCATTTTTTTTATTAACATCTTTTTCTCTTAGCCAAGTATTTCCTATATCAGAAAATACAGCTCCTTTAATATATTTATATATAGGGAATCTATACTCTATATTACTTTCTATGTTTATTTCTCCAATTTTGTCATACTTTGTGTTACTTGGATCGTTATAACTTCCAGGCCCCAATGATCTTATTGGCCATGCTCTTATTCCATTTGAACCACCACTAAAGAAACTTTTCTCAAATGGCAAAGTATTTACATTTCCATAAGGAATTCCATAGCCACCACTTAATCTAAATACTACAAGGTTTTCTTTATTTAAATAACTATAATATCTAAAATCAACATCAGCTTTTATGTATTGAGCATAAGGAATGTTAAATAAAGTGTAATTGCCTTTATCTGTTTTAGTTGCATTTGTGTTATTGTTTATAAGCCATAAAACATTTCCTGCAGATTCAAAATTAAATCTAAAATATCTAAAATTAGTGAGTCTATCCCTAATTTGCTCATTATATATAAACGAATACTTATTTCCAATTATAAGGTGATCATTATAGCCATTCGCTATTTGCTTATCATAAGTATTTAATATTTTATCATAAAATTCTTTACTAATTCTATTTATCTTTATAGAGCTTATTTCTAATGGATTAAATAAATGTTTTTTTCTGCGAGTTTCTTTCCATTCATAGCCAAACGTAGAATTAATAATATATCTAGCAAAATCCATCCTCTCCTGATAGTTTATTCCTATTGAAAAATTTGTTTTTGGATCTGATGATTTTGAAAATTTTTGCTGATTAATTGGCAATAGAAATTTAGGGAAGCTAATACTTACTTCGGATCCAGCTTCAAAAGTATTAAAAGGGAAACTTTTTATGATTTCATTTTGATCACTATTACTTTCTGATATTAATTTCTGTGCCTCAATAGCTATTTTTTGTTTTATCCTTAATATTTCAGCACCTTTAAAAAGATTAATATTTTGATAAACAATATTACCTGCTAAACCTAAAGCGTTAGAGGTATTTGTACCTTCTGTTTCTATTGCAAAAGATTGTCTTTTTAATCTTGTTAATAAAATTTTACATTCAAGCTCTTTATCAGATTCTTCATTAAAAATAATACTAATATTTTTAAAATTATTAAGCCCTGATAACCTCTTGTAAGTTTCTTCAACATCTTTTATATTATAATTTTCATTCTCTTTTATCATAATAAACTGGCTCATTGACTTAGGCTTGTATTTATACTTATCCTGAAAAATATATTTTATATTATTAAACACAATTGTATCATAGCTTGTAGAGTCTAGTTTAAATATATTATAGTCTGTATTTATTTGAATGTTAGTTATTAGGTATTTGTTTATAAAAGTTGGATTAGTAATTTTTGTTGAATCTGACACTAATACTTTGGATGGTATATATATGTCTAGGTATATATCTGCCGAGTAATTATTAAAATTAGTATCAGCTCTAAACTTTATATACTCCTCAAAAAAAGAATAATAACCTAAACTTTTAAATTTATTAGTTAATCTTTCCCTTTCTGTTTGCAAAATTGATAAATCGAAAACATTTCCTCTTTTTACTAAAATGTTTACAGTATCTTTTAATAATATTTCTAGCAATTCTTTATCGTTTGAATTATAATTGATATTTTTTATTATATATGGAGTGCCACTTTTGATTTCGTACTTTGAAACAATTTTCTTTTGTTTGTTTTCCTTTATTTTATGAGTAATCTCATAATTATAATATCCTTTACCATTTATATAATGACCAATTTGGGTTAAAGACATATTCTTTAAGGTGGAGTCATAAAAAATAGGGGGTTCGCCTATAGTATTACGTAACCAGCTACTAAATTTTGAATTACTGTTCCCTGCTAACTTGTACATGCTATAATGAAACCTGAAAAAACCAAATATTTTTCTGTTAGGTTTTTGTTTAATTATATATTTTATTTCATCAGTATTTAGATGTTTATTGTCAGTCTTAACTGTTTGTCGCACCAATAATTTATTTTCTCCATTTTTTATTGTTTTGCATCCACTAAAGGAAACCAATATTATTAAAACAAACGGAAATAGCTTTAGTAATAAAAAATATAGATGTAGAGTATTTTTTATAAGTAGCTTATTGTCTGATTTAATCATAAATATATAATTCGGTGCAAATAAAAACAGTCACAAAATAACGAAAAAAAACACTTATATTGTTTATTATCTCACTATAAGTATATAAAATTTATGCAAAGGTACATCATTTTTATTACATTAAGGATAGACAACATTTTATGCAACAAATTTAATTAGATATTTAATGACAATAGTCAAGCTCTCTACATTTAATAAAATGACAATGTAAATTTTCTTGAAAATTATTATCTCTGATTGTCTATTATGGAAACATCCTAAACGTTTTTGAAATTTTCTAATAGACACCATTATTATCTTAGTTTTGTAAATAGCTGTAAATTATAGTTGTAAGTAGTTGTTAATTATTTATTTTGCTTTGTTTTTGTGGAAAGCATAATCAATTTTATTTATTATTTTAGTTAATATGCTGATAATTAGAGCAAAAAGTGTATGCTTTTTAGAATAATCAAAATTGAATATAATTTATTTTCGATGGTTAATCATTTGATTATTAGTATTAAATGTGATTTTAGGGTTGGTTGTCCAGAGTTAAAGGTGAGTTTAATGTACTGTATATGTGCTGTATATGTGCTTTATATGTACTTTATATGTGCTTTATATGTGCTCTATATCAAAAAATGATTTTGGTTAAACCCAAGTTATTATATATTTTATCTAAAAAGCATTATTTGCAAAAAAGAACAACTTTCTTTTGATATTGATTATAAAAATTAGAATTTACGAATAATTTAGAACATGTAAATTGATATTAAAAAAAATCTAATGGACAATTTGGGTTAATTTATTGTATTCACATTTAGAAATTTTTAATAATTCATTATAATTACCTCTTTCTTATTAAAAAATATTTATTTTTACAAAAAAATAGGATACATGTTAACTGACAATTTTGAACTTACTGATGAATTTGAGGAAGCCTTTAATAAAATAAATAATTCTAATCAATCATTTTTTATTACAGGGAAAGCGGGAACTGGGAAGACTTCATTTTTAAAGTATTTAAAAGCAAACTCTAAAAAGAAAATAGTTTTTTTAGCACCGACAGGTATTGCTGCGGTAAATTGTGAGGGTGTAACCATTCACTCTTTTTTTCGATTTCCTTTGGGTTCTATTTTATATGAAGATAAACGAATTATAAAATTCAAAAACAATTCAGAAAAAAGAAATATAATGGAAAAGCTAGATACTGTAGTTATTGATGAGGTATCTATGGTTAGAGCAGATATTCTTGATGCAATAGATGTTTCTCTTAGAAGAAACTGCAATAACAATGTGTTATTTGGAGGAAAACAAATAATTTTAATTGGAGATATATTTCAATTAGAACCTATTCAAAATAAAGACCGAATAGAGCATAGTTTATTTGAAACAAATACAAACAATCCTTTCTTTTTTAATGCGATGTCTTATAAAGACAAAAAGTTTGATGTAATTAATTTTAACAAAGTTTACAGACAAAGTGATAATGAATTTATTGAAATACTTGATAAAATAAGAAAAAATAATCATTCCTTTTTGGATTTAGAAATAATAAACCAGAGGGTGTTTTCTAGTGATAATATTGGTGATAATGAATATGTTATAAATTTAACATCACGAAATGACATTGCATCAAGAATAAACAATCAAAAATTAAACTTACTTCCAGATAAAACATTTCTCTTTGAAGGTAAAATAGAAAGTGAATACGATTTATCAAAATCTCCAACTGATGTAAACTTATGTCTAAAAGTTGGAGCACAAGTTATGTTTATAAGAAATGATGTAGAGCATAGATGGGTTAACGGAACTATTGGGAAAATATGTGAACTAAATAGCGAAAATATAAAAGTAGAATTACAATCGGGAAATATCTATGATGTTGAAAAAGTTGTATGGGAAAATATTAAGTACTCTTTTGATAAAGAAAAGATGACTATTGAAGAAAAAGTTGTAGGTAAATTTACTCAATTTCCTCTTAAGTTAGCATGGGCAATTACAATACATAAAAGTCAAGGTCTAACTTTTGATAAGGTTGTTATAGATATTGGTGGAGGGGCATTTGCTAGTGGTCAGATGTATGTTGCTTTAAGTCGTTGTAAAACTCTAAATGGTATTTACTTAAAGACACCTATACGAGACAAAGATATTATTGTTGATTCATCTTTAATTGAATTTTCAGAAACAATAAATATATAAAACAAATATTTTTCAAAAGCATAATGTCTCTATGAAATTTTATTTTCAAAGTTTATTTGTTTTATATTTGCAAATATAAAACAAACACAAAATGACAAACAAACAAATAAAAGTTATTCTTAAATCAGGTAAAGATGAAGCAGTTAGACGTTTTCACCCTTGGGTATTTTCTGGAGCTATAAAAAAGATTGAAGGAGTAGTATTTGAAGGAGATATTGTAGAAGTATACTCAAATAATAATGAATTTCTTGGTATTGGACACTATCAAGATGGTTCTATAATGGTTAGAATATTAAGTTTTAATGATCAAAAAATAGATGATAAGTTCTGGATTGATAGAATAAGTGAAGCATATGCATTAAGATTGAGCCTTAAGTTAGAAAATACTAATGTTTTTAGACTAGTAAATGCAGAAGGCGACAGTCTCCCAGGTCTTATAATAGATTATTTTGATGGACATTTAGTTATTCAATGTCATTCCATAGGAATGTTTTTAAGCAGGGATAATATTTTAAATTCGTTGCAAAAAGTGCTAAAAGAGAAGCTAAAATCCGTTTATGATAAAAGTGCTGATAATATTGTAGATAAATACCCAGAACAAACAAACTGTTATTTGTATGGAGCGTCAGTTAATAATATTGAAGTTATTGAAAATAATAACAAGTTTTATATTGACAGAGAAAAAGGTCAGAAAACAGGTTTTTTTATTGATCAAAGAGAAAATCGTAATTTATTAAGCAGATATTCGCAAGGGAAAACTGTTTTAAATACATTTTGCTATTCTGGAGGTTTTAGTGTTTATGCTCTTAACGCAGGTGCAAAGAGTGTAGTTTCTGTAGATAGTTCAGCAAAAGCTATAGAACTATGTAATAACAATATAAATCTGAACTCAATTAATAATGATTTGCATAAATCTGTTTGTGAGGACACGATTGAATATTTAACTAACTCTAATGAAGAATTTGATATTATAATTTTAGATCCTCCTGCTTATGCTAAGCATGTTAATGCTCGTCATAATGCTGTGCAAGGATATAAAAGATTGAATACACTTGCTATGAATAAGATAAAAAAAGGTGGTCTCTTATTTACTTTTTCTTGTTCTCAAGTTGTTAATAGCCAATTATTTTACAATACTATAATGTCTTCTGCTATTTTGTCAAAACGAAACGTTAGGGTATTGCACCATTTAACACAACCTGCAGACCATCCTGTAAATCTATTTCATCCAGAAGGAGAATACTTAAAAGGATTGGTGCTCGAAATTAATTAGTATTTACACTTGAATTTAGAAGTCTCATATAGGAAGATTATAGGAATATCATTTCCTATAATAATTGGAATGCTTATTCAAAATGTAATAAGTGTAACAGATACTATGTTTTTAGGTAGAGTAGGGGAAGTTGCACTTGGGGCTTCTGCTATTGGAGGTTTGATGTATGTTGTTTTTACAATGATAGGATTAGGCTTCAGCATAGGCATACAGATAATGACTGGCAGACGGAATGGGGAGAGGAACTTTTCTAGTATAGGAAAGATAATTGATCATGGATTTTTATTAATTTTATTTCTTGCTTTTTTACTATATCTAGTATTTTATTTTTATAGTAGCTTGTTTTTGAATTATTTTATTAGTTCTAAAGAAATATTTGAGTCAAGTATAGCTTATATAGAAATTAGATCTTGGGCATTGTTTTTTTCTTTTTCAAATTATCTATTCAATTCTTTTTATATAGGCATAACAAAAACAAAAATACTAACTCTTTCGACTTTAATAACAGCATTAGTTAATGTCTTTCTTGATTATGTGCTCATTTTCGGTAATTTTGGATTTTCAGAAATGGGCATTGCAGGAGCAGCTTTGGCTTCTAATATTTCCGAGATTTGTACTACGATATTTTTCATTGTAGTTACATTTGGGAATAAAAGAATAGTTAGTTTTTTTCATTTAATAAAAATAAAGAAAATTGATTTTAAATTATCAGCATCAATCTTTAAATTGTCATATCCTTTAATGATTCAACATTTTATCTCGTTAGGAGGTTGGTTTGTTTTTTTTTTAATTGTAGAGAAAATATCAGGAAGGGCATTAGCTATTTCAAATATAATAAGAAGCCTTTATGTACTAATGATGATACCTATGTGGGGTATGGCAATATCGACCAATACGCTCGTTAGCAATTTCATTGGAGAAAAGTCTTATGATAAAGTTATTCCTTTGATAAAAAAAATAACATTTTTGTGTTTTATTATTACAATTTTTACAATATTACCTATTTGGATTTTTTTAGAGCCAATATTAAATATTTATACAGAAAATATTGAATTAGTAAAAGGGACTATCCCTGTAATGTATGTGTTATTTTTTGGTTTAATCCTTTTATCTGTATCAATTATATTATTTAATGGGGTATCGGGTACAGGAAACACCAAAATGAGTCTAATAATAGAATCTTCTTGTATTTTAATTTATTTGGCATATTCTTATTACATCGCATTGTATTTAAACTTAGGTGTAGTTTGGGCTTGGACTAGCGAATGTATTTATTTCTTATCTCTTTTAATATTTTCTTTTATTTACATGAAATATGGGAAATGGAGAAATGTTAAGTTATAAAAAGACTGTGTTGACCAATAAAAATATTATAGAATGCAATCACAATTCTGAACACTCTCTTAGTTATAGTAAATTAAAGTGGGTTTAAAATAAGGTTTTATGTATAGTTGATATTAACATATAGGGGAAGTATCTCTATATTGGAAGTCTTTCAGGATAAGGTTTCTCTATAGTTTGTGGTTTATGGGAGTGCTTAGAAGTTAAAGACAATTAGGTATTGCAATTTCAGCTGATTTATTGTTTACGACCCTATTTATTATGGGTTTAACCCTTTTGTTAGTTAAATATAAAAAAATATTTGCCTATATTTTTAATGAAATTAGTAACTTTGCTAAGTTATTTAATTTGATTAAATTTTTAATAAAATATAAATGAAACTGGCAATTATTGGAGCAACAGGCTTGGTAGGTAGTGTTATGCGAAAAGTATTAGAGGAGCAAAATATAGAGTTTGATGACTTGTATTTTGCTGCATCTCACAGTTCTATAGGCAAAGAATTAGAATTTAAAGGTGTTACTTATAATGTGAAATCAGTTGAAGATGTAATAGATTTAAAACCTAATTTTGCATTATTTTCAGCTGGGGCAAAAACATCTAAAGAATATGCAGAAAGGTTTGCTGAACAAGGGACTTTTGTTATTGACAATTCTTCTGCATGGAGGATGGATGTTAACAAGAAACTTATTGTACCTGAAATTAATGGGAGCATCCTTTCTTCAGATGATAAGATAATAGCAAATCCTAATTGTTCAACAATACAGATGGTGGCAGTGTTAGGTCCTTTGCACAAACAATATAAAATAAAAAGAATCGTTGTTTCTACATATCAGTCTGTAACAGGAACAGGTGTAAAAGCTGTTGAACAATTGAATGAAGAAAGAAAAGGCAATTTCAATAATAAAGTATATCCATATCAAATAGATTTGAATTGCTTTCCTCATGGTGGGGATTTTTTAGAAAATGGATATACTACAGAGGAAATAAAATTAGTGAATGAAACAAGAAAAATTCTTGGAGATGATACAATTAATATTACTTCTACTGTTGTCAGAATTCCTGTATTTGGAGGGCACTCTGAGGCTGTTAATATTGAGTTTGAAAATGAGTTTGAATTGAAAGATATATATCGCATTTTAGGAAATCAAAATGGAATAATTGTGCAGGATGATACTTCTAAAAATGAATATCCAATGCCTTTATTTGCAATGGGTAAAGATGATGTATTTGTGGGGCGTATAAGAAGAGATTTCTCTCAAAAAAACTCTTTAAACATTTGGATTGTTGCTGATAATTTAAGAAAAGGGGCTGCAACAAATGCAATACAGATTATGCAATATTTAATTAATAATAAAATAGCTAAATAAATTTTATAGATGTCAATTGTTTTTGCTTTAATACATACTCTTGGTCATTATGCAATATTCATGAGAAATGTAGTGCGGAAACCTGATAAATGGAAAGTGTTTTGGCAACAGTTTTTCAGGGAAACGGACGTCTTAGGAATAGATTCTATTGGTATTACTGCTTTCATTTCAATATTTGTTGGAGCAGTAATTGCTATTCAAACTTATGCAAATATTACAAGCCCTTTAACTCCCAATTATTTAATAGGATTTGCTACTAGAGAATCTATGATTCTTGAATTTGCTCCTACCATGTTAAGCCTTATTCTTGCAGGGAAAATAGGTTCACGAATTGCTTCTGAGATAGGAACTATGCGTGTTACCGAACAAATAGATGCGTTGGAAATTATGGGTATAAACACTGCAGGATATTTAGTTTATCCAAAATTGATTGCGAGCTTGTTTATATTTCCTTTTTTGGTTCTTCTTAGTATGATTATGGGAGTATGGGGGGGGTATTTAGTAGCTTTCTTTACTGGAATATATACTATTGAAAACTATATCATTGGAATTCAATATTCTTTTATTCCTTTTAACATAATTTATGCATTAATTAAAACATTGGTGTTTGCTTTTATTATAATAACCGTTTCTTCTTATCAAGGATATTATGTTAAGGGTGGATCTATTGATGTTGGTAAAGCTAGTACAAAAGCGGTTGTTTATTCTTGTATTATTATTATATTTTTTAATTTATTATTAACACAAGTAATTTTAGGATGATTGAAGTTCTTAACATATATAAGTCATTTGATGGGAAAATAGTATTAAACAATGTGTCTTCTGTATTTCACGTTGGTAAGACTAATTTAGTTATAGGATCTAGTGGATCTGGGAAAACTGTTTTGGTTAAAAGTTTGATTGGATTGAATAAAATAGATTCTGGAGAAATTATATATGACGGATTACCTTTAAGTCAAATGGATTATCTGCAAAAGAAAGAATTAAGAATGTCATTGGGAATGGTATTTCAGGGAGGGGCTTTATTTGATTCAATGAATGTTGAAGAAAATATAATGTTTCCTTTGTCAATGTTTACAAATATGACTAAGGAGGAGAAAGTAGATAGAGTGAATTTCTGTTTGAAACGTGTTAATTTAGTTAATGCTAATAAAAAATATCCTTCCGAACTTAGTGGAGGTATGCTAAAAAGAGTTGCAATAGCTAGAGCAATTTCAAACAGTCCAAAATATTTGTTTTGTGATGAACCTAACTCTGGTTTAGACCCTCATACAGCTTCTTTAATTGATAATTTAATTAGAGAAATAACTGTTGAGTTTAACATTACAACCGTAATTAATACTCATGACATGAATTCTGTTATGGAAATAGGGGACCATGTTGTTTTTATTAATAAAGGTAAAAAATGGTGGGAAGGCACTAGTAACGATTTCTTTTTAGCGGATAATAAGGAATTAAATGAATTTATTTGCTCCAATAAAATTGTTCAGAGTTATAAAGAAAAAGTGTTAAAAGAAGCTATATCTTAAATATGGATAAGAATAAGAAAGAATCTTTGTTTGTGAATGATGGTATTGAAAAGCCTGAAATGATTAATAATAAAGCTATTGATAGTTATAAAAAATTAAACAGAAATAAAGAGTTGCCAGAAGATGAATTTATTAAAGGCATATTGTCTGGCAATCGTACAATTCTAGGGAAAGCTATAACTTTAGTTGAAAGTACTTTACCTAAGCATCATGATTTAGCTCAAAGAATAATTAATTCATGTCTTAAACACTCTGGAAATTCTATTCGAATTGGAATTACTGGTGTGCCTGGAGTTGGTAAAAGTACTTTTATAGAAGCTTTAGGAAAATATCTGATTAAACAAGGTAAAAAGATTGCGGTATTGGCTATTGACCCAAGTAGTACAATTTCTAAAGGGAGCATATTGGGGGATAAAACAAGAATGGAAGAACTTTCTGCTATGCAAATGGCTTTTATTCGCCCATCTCCTTCTGCAGGTTCGCTTGGAGGTGTGGCTATGAAAACAAGAGAAACTATAGTGCTGTGTGAAGCAGCTGGATATGATATTATATTTATAGAAACTGTTGGGGTTGGGCAGTCCGAAATTGCAGTACATTCAATGGTTGATTTCTTTTTATTACTTATGTTAGGTGGTGCTGGAGATGAATTGCAAGGAATAAAAAGAGGTATAATGGAAATGGCCGATGGAATTATAATAAATAAAGCTGATGCAGATAATATAAAGCAAGCAACAAGAGCTCAGGCTCAATTAAGTAATGCTATACATTATTTTCCGCCATCACCTTCTGATTGGATAACAAAGGTTGATACATGTTCTGCTATAGAAGAAAAAGGTTTGGATAATGTATGGGAAACTATTGAAAATTATGTTTCTCATACAAAAAACAATAATTATTTCAATATTAGACGCAAAGAACAGTCAAAGTATTGGATGTACGAAACAATTAACAGTGAATTGAAATCACTTTTTTATGATAATAAGTTTATTAAATCAAAACTGAAAATAGAAGAAGAGCGTGTTTTGAAAGAAGAAAAAACTCCTTTTCTGGCTGCTTATGATATGATAAACATGTTTTTTAACGAAATTAATAAGAAAAAATAAATAGATGAAGAATATTAGAAATTTTTGTATTATAGCTCACATTGACCACGGAAAAAGTACATTAGCAGATAGATTACTTGAATATACAAACACAGTTTCAAAAAGAGATAGTCAAGCTCAAGTTCTTGACAATATGGATTTGGAGAGAGAAAGAGGTATAACAATTAAAAGTCATGCCATTCAAATGAATTATAGACAGGATGATCAAGATTATATATTTAATCTTATTGATACTCCTGGACACGTCGATTTCTCTTATGAGGTGTCTCGTTCTATTGCTTCTTGTGAAGGTGCTCTCCTTATTGTGGACGCAACTCAAGGTATTGAAGCTCAAACAATATCTAACTTATATATGGCTATTGATCATGGGTTGGAGGTAATTCCTATTTTAAATAAAATGGATTTGGACCAAGCAATGCCCGAAGAAGTAAAAGACCAAATCGTTGATTTACTCGGATGCAAAAGAGATGAAATTATTTCTGCAAGCGGGAAAACTGGACTTGGTGTTAAAGATATTCTTGAAGCAATTGTTACAAAAATACCTGCTCCTAAAGGAAATGTTGATGCTCCTTTGCAAGCTTTGATTTTTGACTCCGTATTTAATTCTTTTCGTGGAGTTATTGCTTATTTTAGAGTAATCAATGGGGTAATCAAAAAAGGAGAACATGTTAGATTTATAAATATTGATAAAGAGTATTTTGCAGATGAAGTTGGCATATTAAAACTAGACAAAGTACCTCGCGATTTCATTTCTGCTGGAGATGTTGGATATATTATTTCTGGAATAAAAGATGCAAAAGATGTGAAAGTAGGGGATACTATTACTCATGTTAAAAATCCTTGCACTGAAGTGGTGAAAGGATTTAAAGATGTAAAACCTATGGTTTTTGCTGGGATATATCCTGTGGAAACAAACGAATTTGAAGAACTTCGCACTGCTATGGAAAAATTACAGTTAAATGATGCTTCTATTATTTTTGAACCTGAAACTTCGGCTGCTTTAGGATATGGTTTTAGATGTGGATTCTTAGGAATGCTACATATGGAAATTATACAAGAGAGACTTGAACGGGAATTTAAAATGAATGTGATTACTACTGTTCCAAACGTTTCTTATTTCGCATATACTACTAAAGGCGAAAAATTAACAATAAATAATCCTTCTGACTTACCTGATTTTAGCAGATTGGATCGCATTGAAGAACCATACATAAAAGCTCAAGTAATAACAAAAACTGAATACATTGGAAACATCATAAAACTTTGTATGGACAAAAGAGGGGTGTTGATTAATCAAACATATCTAACAACTGATCGGGTAGAGATAATATTTGAAATGCCTCTTGCCGAAATAGTTTTTGATTTCTATGACAGGTTAAAAACAATATCACGTGGATATGCTTCTTTTGATTACCAACCTTCTGAATATAAAGAATCAAAATTAGTTAAATTAGATATACTACTAAACAGTGAACCTGTAGATGCTCTTTCGGCTCTTATTCACAAAGACAACTCTTTCAATTTTGGAAAAAAAATATGTGAGAAATTAAGGCAATTAATACCACGTCAACAATTTGATATTGCTATACAAGCTAGTATTGGAGCTAAAATTATTGCTCGCGAAACTGTTAAAGCTGTGCGAAAGGACGTAACTGCCAAATGTTACGGGGGTGATATATCTAGAAAAAGAAAATTACTAGAAAAACAAAAAGAAGGTAAAAAAAGAATGAGGCAAGTGGGAAATGTCGAAGTTCCTCAACAAGCCTTCCTTGCTGTATTAAAACTTAGTGATGATTAATAATGAATTATAGAGATGCTACAAATATGGCATCTCTATAAATTTAAAAATTTTATACCATATACAATTTGATAAGCTAGAATTTAATTAACTCTTTTGGCTTTAAATTATTATCCATTGTCCAAAAGTGCGCTTCCCCATGGCTTATTCTGAATAAAATTAAACCCAGATTCCGCATTAAGAAAAAATGATTAATTTTGGGTGTTAATTTCTAATGCGTAGCGTTAAACAATTT
>MEOD01000035.1:29933-32101 GCA_001768555.1 Bacteroidetes bacterium GWF2_29_10 | reverse complement strand
ATTTTATGAAATTTTGCCTTGCAACGGTCTCAATATGTCTTGGACAGCAAATACAATAAGTGAATTGTATAAAAGCAGATGATAGGTGAAAATTCAAAATTAATTGTTATTTATCAAATCTTGTCGCTTTTATGTCGCTTTTATAAGACTTAATCTTTTAGTGAAAATTGCTTTACAAGCTTATCTTGATAAACCTTTTAAGGAGAGTCGACTAGATAATCAATTAGTAATATAAGTGGATCTATTTGGTTAATGAGGAAAACAGAATTATAAATCAAACATCATTTTATAAAGTAAAATTTATTTAGAATAGGAATTGGTAATGTATATATGATAAATGTTTGATGAAAAGGAAATTGTGTGGAAATAAAAAAGGGTAAGCGACTTATATCGCATCGCTCAACCGTTATACCCTTGCTTTATTCCTAATCTGGGGGATTAAACAGGAGCAGATCGTATAAGACTTACCCGATGCAAAAGTAACTATTATTTTATAATAACAATGTTTTTTTTTTATTTTTTGAAATATAATTTTTTAAATAGAAAAAAACTTTATTTTTGTGGATTGTATAATAATATTTAAGTAAAATATAAAATATAAATTAATTATGATACCTTTAATTCAAGAAATTCAAACAAAAGCAAAAAAAAATCCAAGAAAAATTGTTTTACCAGAAAGTACAGAAGAAAGAACACTTAAAGCAGCCGACTATATATTAGGAGAAGGTATTGCAAAGATAATTCTTACGGGGAATCCTGAAATTATATTTGCAAAAGCAAAAGAGTTTGGTCTAAACAATATTGATAAAGCAATTATTGTTAATCCTGAAAATCATCCAAATAAAGATAAATACATTAATTTATTATACGAATTAAGAAAAAACAAAGGATTAACAATTGAAGATGCGTCAAAATTAGTTGAAGACCCATTGTACTTGGCAACATTAATGATTAAAGCAGGTGATGCTGATGGCGAAGTTGCAGGAGCAATGAATGCTACAGGCAATGTTTTAAGACCAGCATTTCAAATAATAAAAACATTACCAGGAATAAGTGTTGTTTCTGGAGCATTTATCATGATTTTGAAGGATAATACTTATGGAGAAAATGGCATTCTCGTATTTGCGGATTGTGCAGCACATCCAAATCCTAATGCAAGAGAATTGGCAGAAATAGCTGTTAGCTCAGCACGCACTGCAAAAGCGATTGTTGGATTTGAACCAAGAGTTGCAATGTTAAGTTTTTCAACAAAAGGTAGCGCAAAGCATGAAATGGTTGACAAAGTGGTAGAAGCAACAAATATTGCAAGAGAGTTAGATCCTTCATTGAAAATAGATGGAGAACTTCAGGCAGATGCAGCAATAGTTGAATCAATAGGTAAAAGTAAAGCACCAAATAGCGAAATTGCAGGTAAGGCAAACGTTTTGGTTTTCCCCACATTAGAAGTCGGAAATATAGCATATAAACTAGTGCAACGACTTGCTGGAGCAGAAGCGGTTGGCCCTGTAATGCAAGGTTTGGCTGCACCAATAAATGATCTCTCAAGAGGATGCTCGGTCGAAGATATCGTTAATCTTGTTGCTATCACTGTAAATCAAGCAAATAATAAATAACAATTAATAACATTATAAAATACAATAAAAATGAAAATATTGGTCTTAAACTGCGGAAGCTCTTCAATTAAATATCAATTAATAGACATGAACGATGATGGCAGATTACTAGCCAAAGGTATTGTTGAAAGAATAGGATTAAAAGACGGAGAATTAAAGCACAAACCAGATGGTAAAGACGATTTCTCTATAGTGCAAAATATACCAAATCATACGATTGGAATTGATTTAATTCTTAGCGCCTTAATGGATAGCGTTCACGGTGTTATTTCAAACAAAAATGAGATAGATGCAGTTGGTCATAGAGTTGCTCATGGAGGAGAAAATTTCAGTTCAAGTATTATTATAGATGATAGTGTTATAGCGGACATAGAAAGAGTATCGGAATTGGCACCACTTCATAATCCAGCAAACTTAAAAGGTATTTTCTCAATGAAGAAGTTACTACCAGAAGTACCGCAAGTTGCAGTTTTTGATACATCTTTTCACCAAACCATGCCAGCTTATTCTTACATGTATGCTATTCCTTACGAGTATTATGAAAAATTTAAAGTT
>MEOD01000035.1:0-29925 GCA_001768555.1 Bacteroidetes bacterium GWF2_29_10 | reverse complement strand
TCACGGAACAAGTCATAAATATGTAGCAATGAAATCTTGCGAACATCTTAATATTGATTTTAATAATTCAAAAATCATAACTTGTCATTTAGGAAATGGAGCTTCCATTACTGCTATTAAAAATGGTCAATCTATTGATACCTCAATGGGTTTGACTCCAGTTGAGGGATTAATGATGGGAACTCGCTCTGGAGATTTAGACTTAGGGGCTTTATTATACATTGCACAAAAAGAGAATTTTAATTTTGAGCAAATTAATAATCTTATTAATAAACAAAGTGGTTTGGTGGGGATTTCTGGCTTATCATCAGATATGAGAGACTTGCACAAAGCATCTGAAGAAGGTAATGATAGAGCGAAATTAGCATTAGACATGTTTTGTTATAGGGTAAGGAAATATATAGGAGCTTATACTGCTGCTATGGGAGGTGTTGATTTAATTGTTATGACAGGTGGAATCGGAGAAAATGATTGGATAGTAAGACAAGAAGTTTGCAAAGATTTTGATTACCTTGGATTGAAGTTTGACGCTAATTTTAATAAAGGCGTAAGATGTGTTACAACAATATTATCAAAACCAGAATCTAAAGTAAAACTTATTATTATGCCAACAAACGAAGAGTTTGTTATTGCAAATGACACATACTCATTAGTAACTGATAAATAAGAGAATAATATAAATTAAAATATTTAAGCCTGACATTAGTGTCAGGTTTTATATTTTAGTAAAGTATAGATTAATTTGAATTGTAACTTTTTTGTAAAATATGGCTATTTTAAAAGAGAAAGATAAGGCACCATTATTTAATGGAATAAATCAGGAAGGAAATGTTATTAATATAAAAGATTTCATTGGGAAAAAGATTATTTTATATTTTTATCCCAAAGATAATACTCCAGGTTGCACCGCTCAAGCATGCAATCTAAGAGATAATTACAATAAACTTATAGACAAAGGTTTCATTGTAATAGGAATAAGTAATGACTCAGATAAATCGCATAAAAACTTTGCAACAAAACATAACCTCCCTTTCCACTTGATTGCAGACATTGATAAAAATATTGTAAATTTGTATGGAGTATATGGTCAAAAGAAATTTATGGGAAAAGAATATATGGGAATTAATAGAACAACATTTATAATATCAGAAAAAGGAATAATTGAACATATTATAAACAAAGTAGATACAAAAAATCACACACAACAAATAATTGAAATATTAAATTTAAAATAAATTATAGATATGAGCGAAAGTAATGAAAATAAATTAAAAGCCTTACAACTGGTAATTGACAAATTGGAAAAATCTTATGGAAAAGGAACAATTATGAAGTTGGGCGACTCTCCTGTAGAACCAGCAGAAACAATATCTTCAGGCTCTATCGGATTAGATAATGCTTTAGGAATTGGCGGACTACCAAGAGGTAGAGTTATTGAAATATATGGACCGGAATCTTCTGGGAAAACTACTTTAGCTATACATGCAATGGCAGAAGCTCAAAAAAAAGGAGGAATTGTTGCATTTATTGATGCGGAACATGCTTTTGATACAGCTTATGCTCAAAGACTTGGTGTTGATGTAAAAAATCTACTTGTTTCTCAACCTGATAACGGAGAACAAGCTCTTGAAATTACAGAAAACTTATTACGCTCAGGCGCTATAGATGTTATTGTTATTGATTCTGTAGCAGCTTTAACTCCAAAAAGCGAAATAGAAGGCGAAATGGGGGATTCAAAAATGGGACTTCAAGCTCGCTTAATGTCACAAGCATTAAGAAAACTAACTGCTTCTATTAACAAAACTGGTACTTGCTGTATATTTATAAACCAATTACGGGATAAAATAGGAGTAATGTTTGGTAGCCCAGAGACTACAACAGGAGGAAATGCTTTGAAATTTTACTCTTCAGTAAGACTTGATATTAGAAAAATAAGCTCAATTAAAGATGGAGAAAATATTACAGGAAATAGAGTTAGAGTTAAGGTTGTGAAAAACAAAATGGCTCCACCATTTAAAACAGCAGAATTTGATATAATATATGGAAACGGAATTTCCAAAATTGGAGAAATAATAGATATTGGAACAGAACTTAACATTATAAAGAAAAGTGGTTCTTGGTTTAGCTATGGAGAAGTCAAATTAGGGCAAGGACGAGAAACTGTCAAACAATTACTAAATGACAACATTGAAATGGCTGACGAAATAGAAAACTTAGTTAGAGAAGCTCTAAAAAATAAAAAGTAATAGATTTATTATTTCTTTATTTTAATCAAAAGATTCAAACACATCAACATACAACTAATTATGTATATCAAATTACAAATAATCACTTTGTTATTATTTGGTTTTATTGCTTGCAATAATCATTCTGAAAAAATAGTAAACAAAGCAACTGATACAACAAACGTATATGTCAATCCTGAAATAGAGAAAATATCTCAATTAATATTAGAACAACCAGACAATTCTATTCTGTATGAAAAAAGAGCTTTATTTTATTTGAATGAAAACAATGCAAATGAAGCTTTAAAAGACATAAGAAAAGCCATTATTAAAGATTCTTCTAATTATTCTTTCTTCCGAACTTTATCTGACATCTATTTTGTAATGGGCTTAGGCGCTCGCTCAAAAGAAGCTCTAAAAAAAAGCATCAGCCTACGTAAAGATAATGACACAACTTACATAAATATGGCAGAAATTTTTTTCTATGAAAAAGATTTTAAAAATGCATTATTATATCTTGACACATCTTTTAAAATAAACAAATGCAATTCAAAATACTACTTGCTTAGAGGACTTATAGCCATAGACAAAAAGGATTCGTTAAAAGCTATTACTTTTTTAACTGATGCGACAAAATATAATGAAAACAATTATGATGCATTCTTGCAATTAGGATTATTATACTCATCATTAAAAAATGAAAAAGCAATAAGTAATTTTGAAAAAGCAATAAAATTAAATCCTTCTGAAATTGAGGCCGATTATGCTCTAGCTCTTTTTCATCAGGAAAATCAAAAATTTGAAGAAGCTATTGTTATTTATAACAAAATAATAAAAAAGAAGCCTAATTATAAATATGCTTATTATAATATAGGCTACATAAAATTAGTTTATCAAAATGCACCTAAAGATGCCGTAAAATACTTTACTGAGGCTATAACTATTGACAAAAATTATGTTGAAGCATATTATAATCGGGGATATTCTTATGAACTCATCTCTGATTATAATAATGCGGAAAAAGATTATAAAAAAGCATTAGAGCTAAAACATAATTACGAAAAAGCAATAGAGGCTTTAAATAGACTTTATAAAGATTAACTATATGTATCTACTTTTGTATTTCCCAATGTTTTAATTCTATATTAATATCTTTTCCATACTTTTCTTGCAATAATTTTGCAATCTGCTCGGAACAGTATACAGAACGATGTCGTCCACCTGTACATCCAAAAGAAAAAGATATATTTTCATAGTTTTTTACAATGTATTCTTTTATTGAACTTTCTACTATTTTAGCGCAATTAACTATAAAATCTTTTACTATGTTTTTATCATTAAAATAGTTCTGTATTTCCAAATCGAGACCTGTAAATATCTTTAAATTATGATCCAAACCAGGATTAGGAAGAAACCTACAATCAAAAACAAAACCTCCACCATTACCATGTTTATCATAAGGAATACCTCGTCTAAAAGAGAAGCTATTTACTGTTACTGTTAACTTTTTATTAGTCATAAATTTATCTATTATAATGTGTTTGTATTCGTTTAATATTTTATTTAAAATAGATTGCAATTCTTTAAAAGTAGATACTACAGAAGTATTATCCATTATCCATTGCAAATTAGACATAGCAGGCATAATAACTTCTTTAAACATGCTTTTTCTTTCATACAAACCACGAAACCCGTAAGCTCCGAATGTTTGAAGCACTCTAAGTAGTACTATATGATAATAGCATTCTTTAAAATCACTTGCTTTTACATCTATGTATTTACTTAAATTATCAATATAATAATCTAAAATAATCTCTCTTTCTTTAAAATTAAGAGAACAACGAGCACTAAATAGTAATGAAGCTAAATCATATTGTAAAGGGCCTTTACGTGCACCTTGAAAATCAAAATAATATTTATTATCATAAAAAACGTGTATATTACGTGTCTGAAAATCTCTATACATGAAATAATTATAATACTCCTTAGAGTTTATATACTTTGCTAAAGAATTGAAGTCATAACCTAAAAATGTCTCATTAAAAGGAATATCAAAAAATTTTATAAAATAATATTTAAAATAATCCAAATCATTAATAATAGAGTCAATATCAAACTTTTCTTTAGGATAACATTTAGAATAATCAAACCCTTTATCTGCATTTATTTGGATTTCTATAAGATCATTTATTATAGATTTATAGAATAATAAAACATCTAGCGTTTTGTCTTCTTTTATTAATTGATACGCTGATTTATCTCCAACATCTTCTTGGATATAGAACATTTTAGAAACATCAACAATATAAACTTCTGGAACGTTTACGTTTGTTTTTTTCAATTTATCAGCTACGTAGAAAAAAGCTTCATTCTCTTCAACCAGATTACTGTAAGTCCCAATAACACTAATTGAATTGTTTTGCAATCTAAAATACTTTCTATTTGAACCTGCAGAAGAAAGTTCTTTCACAGACAAGCACGCTTGTTGAAATTTTGCTTCAAATAACTTTTTGAATACATCTATATATTCCATCTAATAATATTTATTTCTACTTTATTAAAAATTCAAAAACAACGAATATTTGGAAGTAAAAAGCATTTATAAAAACAAGTATATGAATTCTTAAAAATATATAATATTATTTTCCTTTTCTTGTAAAGTCAAATACATTATATTTTTTACGGATAACTTTATTATTAATATAACCATCACTAACCGCCTTAACATCTTCTATAGAATAAAAAGCATTAGGATTATGTGAATTTATGGTAACAATTACATCATTAACACTTTGGCGTTGTATAACCATAAATATCATTTTAAATTTAGTTCCCATCGCTCCCTCTGCATCAACCAAAGTTAGACCATAGCCATGCTCCCTTAAAGTTTTAATAAGAGCATCGGTGTTTTTCTTTGGAATAATTCTCATCACAACATTGCCTATTGAAATTTTTTCCTCTAGAATAATTCCAATATAATTGCCCGCAGCAAAACCTCCACCATAAGCAATATAACTCATTATATTGTCTAAATGTTGCATAATTTGGCTAACAGCAATAAGCCATATAATAACTTCAAAAAAACCTAATAAAGGAGCAAGCAGTTTAAATCCCTTTGCTACAAAAATTACTCTAATGGTACCTATACTTACATCACAAATACGCGAGAAAAATATAAGTAAAGGGAGTATTACCCAAGCAAAAAGATCTGAATTATATAATTCCATAAATTTATTATTATTAGTTATTTGTACATACCTATTTGAATTCCAAAGTTATTACGAGGGTATTCCTCTAATAATTGATTATATCTTGATTTAAAAATATCATCTATTCTGTAAGTATAAAATAAAATAATATTATTAAAAGCAAGTCTACAAGAAAAATATTGATTATAATTATTAAAAAAAACATTATAATATGCATTTGTTTTTATAAAACTATTTCCTTGTAAATTGTCTTTAGTTTTTAATCTATCTATAATATTATAACCAACTAAGTAACCTAAGTCAATGTACTTCCCTACTCTATTACCACGCCTGCCAAAGTTTATCCTAAAATAAGACTCCCCTCCTAATCTGTTTAAGTATAATATTTGTTTTTTGTGAATAGCTATGTCTGGGAATGTTTTTTTATCATTTTGGGTTAATTTATATCTTTCTGAAACATAAGACAAATCGACACCAATTGCAAAAGTTTGATTAAGTTTTAATTTATATCTTGCTCCAAGTATAATTTTATTAGAAGCAATATGCTTAAACTCATTTTTTGAATTTTTCCCCAATGGAAAAGAAATTCCAATATAACCATGAATATAGTTTCTTAAATTTGGCCCCCATAATTTAGTTGTAGAATCATCAACCTTTTCTCCCATTATTTTTGTTTGAGAATAGCTATTAATGAAAGAAGTTAGTATAAAAAAAATGCTTATAAAATGTATCTTTTTCATTGTTATTCTATTATTAATAAAGTTTACTTGTATATCCTTTATAATGTATTCTAAATTTTCGGGCACCATCTAACTCCTTTTTACTAATCTCTAAAGGTATCTTTTGACAAACTTTTACAACATAATACTTATCTAAATAACCAGAACTATTTAGTATGTGATAAAATAAAGGCTCACTTTCCGAACATTTAAAATTGTTTTTTATAATTACCTTATATGTGTTTTCATCTTCTTTCACCTCAAATGTAGGTTCTAATTCTTCATTATGCATTAATTTGTGCGCATTAGGAATCCCATAACCATGATAATAATCATAATAAGGGAATAATGAAGCAGATTGTTGAATTAAATTAAAAATAGACATATTACTCGAATCCTCATAAAGTTGTTTAACACAAGCCGCAAAACCAGCAACTAAAGGCGATGCAAAAGATGTCCCATAATTAATACCATAGCCTTTCTTTGTCGCAACAACAGCCATTCCTGAACCACAAACATTAGGCTTTAATCGTTTATCATAAGTTGGACCTACAGAACTAAAATTTATTTTAAGATTGCTTTTGTAAGGATCAATACCTCCTACTGTTAAAACTGAATCAGCATCACCTGGTGTATTTATATATTTCCATGCATTATCTCCATCATTTCCTGCTGCATTAACTACTAAAATACCTTTGCTTGATGCCATATTTGCAGCCCTTGCAACAAGTGTTTGTTTGCCATCCATATCTTTATAAAAATAACGATGATAAGTATAACCAAGAGAACTATTAATTATGTCGGCTCCATTCTTATCTGCCCATTCAGCTGCGGCTAACCAATATTCTTCTTCTGCAAATGGTTCACTTTCTTTTTCAGTTCTTGCTAAAAGAAATTCTGACTCTGTAGCCAAACCCATCTGCTTCCCTTTACAAATACCTGCTATACATGATAGAACCATCATGCCGTGACTATTGTATGAATATACAAAATCTTTCTTCTTTACAAAATCATACGTTTTTATTATTCTATTATTCTTTCTAATATGCTCAAAAGCCTCATGAGTATTAACTTTTGGAAATCCACCATCAAAAACAGCAATTCTAACTCCTTGTCCATTTATTTTGTTTTCAAAAAATGATGAAGGCACAAACTCATCTATTTGCTTTTGTAATAATTCTATTTTTTTTTCATCAATATCATCTTCGTAATCAAAAAAGCTATCAATATTACATAATTGTAAAAAATGATTAGTTTCTATATACTCTACATCCTTTACGAATGGAAACAGCTCTATCTTATTAATTCTATAATTATCTGTATAAATAAAAACACCATTAAACCAACGCGTAACAACAGTAAAAGAATCCGCATTATTTAAAACCTCTTGTAAATAGTATTGATTTACAGGAAAGTCTGTGAAATCATATAAAGGAATATTAAACTTTATCCTACGTTCTATTGTTTTAGTATCAAAATAATTACATGGGTCAAAAGAAGTATTGTTTTTATCTTTAAATATTATTAAATACTTATTATTTTGAGCAATAGAAACTATTGGCAAAATATTAATTAAAATTATCAGAATTTTTAAAAAAAACTTATTCATGGTTTGCAAAAATAAGAATTTTTAAAGAAAAAGTATGGCTTAATTATTTAAATAAATATTAACTAATTAAATCAACTTTGTTTTGCAAAATATGCGACCTTTTCTAATGAGGTAATAATGTCATATTCCTCAACAAAAATGTTTGAGGATACTTTTAATGGAGTTGGAGTATAATTAAGAATTGCAGTAACTCCTGCAATAACTACTGTTTTAGCTATTTCTTCTGCACTTTCTGCTGTTGTTGATATTATTGCTATTTTAATATTAAATTTTTTTATTATCTCTTCTAGTTTTGATACATGATAACAATTTACTCCTGATATTAATCTGTCTATTTTTTCTGGATCATTGTCAAAAGCTGCAACAATATTTAAATTTGATCTTTTACCCCATAGGTAAGAAATTAGTGCTCTACCCAAATTTCCAACACCAATTATTGCAATATTATGTTCTGATGTGTCATCAATTATTAAACCTATTGTATCTATAAGTTCTCTAACATCATATCCTTTATTATTACTTCCATTATAACCTATATGCATTAAATCTCTTCTAACTTGCACACTTGTTATATTCAAAGATGTAGCTATCTCGTGTGAAAAAACATAATGCTTATTAGTTTTTATTAAAGATAATAAATAACGCCTATATTTACTTAATCGCTCTACACTTTTACCAGGTATTTTATTTTTAGGTAACATCTTTTATATTTTTAATCTAACTGTAAAACATGAACCTTTATTGGGTTCACTTTTAACTTGAATATCCCCATTATACAATTCTACTATCTTTTTTAGTATTGATAAACCTAAACCTGTACCTTGTATTTTTTTTGTTCTTTCATTTTTTGCTCTAAAAAAGTCATTAAATAAACTTTCTTGTTCTTCTTTGCTAATACCAATACCTGTGTCTTGAACTATTATTTTTAGATGATTTTCATCTATTGTAATAATAATATCAACACGCCCTCCATTTATATTATATTTGACAGCATTTGACAACAGATTATTTAGTATTATTTCTATTTCTCCTTGATCTCCTTGTATAAATATTTCCTTGCTAGCATTTAAATAGACATCTACATCCTTTTGAATTGCATAAGGTAATACAGTGTCAACACATGTTCTTGCTATTTCATAAATATTTAGTTGCTTTAAATCCCTAACCTTTTTTCCTGATTCAATCTTTGTAATATCTAACAAATCAAGAATTAATGTTCGCATGCCTTCTACTCTAATTAAAGATCTATCTATCATTTCTGTATAATCTTCAATATGGTCACCTGCTGTTTGTTGTTTCATTAATTTCAAATAACCTTCAATTGCATTTAAAGGTGCTTTTAATTCATGTGATAAAACAGATAAAAACTGAAACCTAATTTGTCTGCCTTCTCCTACGAGATTTCTTGCTAATTTTTTTAAAAATAATTGTTTTACAACGGTTTCTATAGATGTTCTTAATTCTTTAGGAGTAAATGGCTTTGGAACAAAATCATACGCTCCATTTTTTGTTGCTTTTACTGCTAATTCTAAAGAGGCATAAGACGTTATCATTATTACAATAATGTTCACATCTTTTTTGTTTATATATTCAAGAACATCAATTCCTTGTAATCGTCCTGGCAATTGATTGTCCAACAATACTATATCAGGAGTTATTTCATCTACAAGCTTTACTGCATCCTCTCCTGAAGGAGCTTCTGAAATTACAAATTCAAAAGCCTCCTCCATAAAAGGGAATGTTATTTTATAATTTTCCAGTATCCTTCTCACTCCAGAACAAATTCCAGGCTCGTCATCAACAATTAATAATTTGAGTAAAGGCATTCTAAATTTTTAATAATTTGTTTATTTCCTTTAATAACTGATCCTCTCTGATACCTTTATCCATAAAAGAATCAGCTTTAATCCATTTTTTATCATCATCAGAATCTACTCCAAAATTCAATCCTGTTTCTGCAGTAACAGCAGAAGCAATTATAACAGGAACGTCTGGATATTTTTTCTTTATTCTATATGACAAAATAAAACCACTATCTTGACTTTCCATCATTAGATCTAAAATGGCTAAATCTGGTTTTTTAGTATCAATAAGTTTCTCTGCTTCTTTTTGTGATTCAGCAGTAATAACGTTATATCCAAAACTTTCTACAATAGTTTTAATTTGAAAAAGATAGTCAGGATCATCATCCACTATCAGTATTGTTTTTTTATTGCTCATAATTTTATCTATTTTTAATTATTTAAAAAAATTATTTAATTTTATACTTCCGAATTTATTCTAGGTATAGTTATAATAAAAGTAGTACCAGTAGAGCCTTTACTTTTATCTGTATTTGAAATTACTTTTATATTTCCTTTATGCATTTTTATAATACCATAAGATATAGGTAAGCCCAAACCTGTTCCATTATTTTTGCCTTTAGTTGTAAAAAATGGTTCAAAAAGCTTATCTAAAGATTTTGGATCAATTCCTGTACCATTATCTTTTATGTGAAAACAAACATCATTCTCATTACCTTCTGTTAAAATATCTACATGACCTCCATTTGGCATAGCATCAATAGCATTTTTTATTATGTTAGTAAAAACTTGAACCATTTGGTCAATATCTATCATCATAAATGGATCTACTATTTTAAAATCCGTTGTAATTTTTACATTTGAAGGCAAAAGTAACGATTTTACGCTTTTTTCTATTAGATTATGTACATTTATATTAGTCTTATTAACTTTACTTTTTCTTGCAAAATTTAATAATCCACCTACTATTTTTTTGCATCTTTCTGATTGTTCAACAATTAACTCTAAATCTTTTCGTTTTGGATCATTTTCATCTGAATCATCTAATATAATATTACAATACATCATAATAACTCCTAATGGATTATTAATTTCATGAGCAATTCCAGCTGCGAGTTGTCCCATAGAAGCAAGCTTTTCTGATTGTTGTAATGCTTTTTTTGTTGTTAATAATTCTTTGTTTGTTTCAGAAAGATCTTTTACTGCATTATGAAGCGCATTTATTGTTTTAGTAAAGAAAAATATTAAAATAGAAATTAATAATAACGTTATAATTCCTGCTACTATTGATGTATTAATTATTTCTCTTCTAAAATTATCTAGAAAATTTCCTTGATAAGCAGAACAAACAATATACATTTCATAAGCAGAATAATACTTATAAGATAAAATACAATAATCTTTTTTATCCTCATCATAAAATTTGTAAATGCCCTCCTTATCCTTTATAATATGTTGAAAGTACTCTAAATTTGATATATTTTCACCACTATCAGAAGGATGAATTAGCATTCGGCCTGCTCTATCAATACAAAAAGGTGTTATATTTTTATCAATATTTAAATCATTAAATGTTTTCTTTAATTCACCCAATTCTTTTTCTTTTAACCCAACGTATAGCAAACCTTTTACTTCATTATTTATAACTATTGGTTTGTATGAAGTAAGATACCAATCATTGACAACAAAAGCTCTACCACTATAAATGAATCTATCCTTCTTATTTATATCTTTTAAAACAGGGGAACTAAAAGGAATATAAGTGTTCACTGCCCTATTATTAGAAGAATCCATAATGTTTGTAGCAATACGAACAAAACCACTATCTATTTTTTGAAAAATAGTTACATTAGTGCCTGTTAAAGATTTTATTTCATCAACTAACGATTCATCATATTGCAAAATCTTTCCATTATATTTCCATTTATTAATTTTAGTTAAATATTTATTTCCAGTATTTTGATTTTTGACTGTAATATTTGAATATTCATTGACCTCTATTAAGTCATGCTTCTTTAAAATATAGTCAGCTACATTAATATTCTTATTTAATTGCTCTAGCTTTAAATTTCTTGTTGCATCAATTGTATTTGATAGAGTTACAACAACTCTGTTTATGTCGTTTATAACTGTTGATTGCAATGTATTCTTTGCCGAAATTATGGTAATAACATTAGTCGCTATAATAGCTAATACTATTAACCCTATCTCAAAGATTATTGCTCTTAAACGTGTTGATATAGTTTTTAATATTTTCAAATTTAATATTTTATTTTATACCCAAATATACTATAGAATAAAGAGACTGTCTTATTTTAGAAAACACTTTTAGCTTTATTAAAAATTTACAAAAAAAAGACAGTCTCTAGGATGAATGGAAATAATACTTGTACAGAGAATTATTTTAAAACATTACGTTTTTGATAATGAGTGTGTAATAAATGGTGTGACTTTTCGCTGTTTGGCTCTTTAAAATACTTCTCATATATCTCTTTTATTTCCGGGTTTTGATGAGATGCTTTGATAGAATCGACTTTGTCTATATCGTATATTGATTTCATTCTCGCTTTTACTCGTTTTGCATCAAAAGTAATAGGTTGACCTCCTCCTGCAACACAACCTCCTGGACATGTCATTACCTCTATAAATTGAATATCACTACGCCCTGCTTCAATCTCTTTTAATAATTCTTCCGCATTAGTTAAACCACTAACTACAGCAACTCCCAAATTCAATCCTGCAACACTTACTTTTAACTCTTTTCTCTTGTCGTCACCTCTGATTTCATCTATTTTGTAATTTTTCAATTCTTCACCTGTTAGTTTGTAGTAAGCTGTTCGTAATGCTGCCTCCATAACTCCTCCTGAATTACCAAAAAGTTTTCCTGCTGAACTTCGCGTGCCTAATGGAGTATCTGTTACTTCTGGCTCTATATTGACTAAATCAATATCATACATCTTTATTAACTTAACAAGCTCTCTTGTTGTTAAAACTGCATCTATATCTGCAACTCCTTTTTGAGTCATTTCTTCCCTTTGTGATTCAAATTTTTTTGCTGTACATGGCATTATTGATACAGAATAAATGTTTTCCCTATCTATACCTTCTATTTCTGCAAAGTAACTTTTTATTACTGCTCCTAACATCTGTTGAGGAGATTTACATGAAGATAGATTCTTTATCATATCAGGTCTAAACTCTTCCACATATTTCACCCATGCTGGACAACAACTTGTAAACATTGGTAACACTCCTCCTGTTTGGATTCTTTGTATTAGTTCTGCACTTTCCTCCATGATTGTTAAATCTGCAGAAAAAGATGTGTCAAAAACTTTCTTAAATCCTATTTTCCTCAATGCTGCTGTCATTACTCCTGCAACATCTGTTCCTGGCTTCAACCCAAATTCTTCAGCAATAGAAACAGAAATTGATGGAGCATGTTGAACAACTACATACTTATTGCTATTAATTGCTGATAATACCTTTTCAACATGATCTATTTCGTGAAGTGCTCCTGTTGGACAAACCATAATACATTGGCCACAATTTACACAACTTGATACGTTTAAACCTTTATTAAAGGCTGAATTTATTATTGTCTTATTTCCTCTACCTACAAAATCTATTGCTGTAACTTGTTCTACTTCTTCACATACCCTAACACAACGACCACATAGAATACATTTTGCTGGATCTCTATAAATACTTGCACTTGATTGGTCAACTTTATACAAATTCTTTGCGCCAGAAATCCTTCTCTCTCTCACATTGTATTGCTCTGCTAATGTTTGTAATTCACAATTCTTATTGCGCTCACAATACAAACAATCATCTGGATGATTAGATAATAATAATTCAATTATCGTTTTTCTAGCATTAACAACTCTCGGTGAATGCGTTTTTATTCTCAAACCTTCTTCCACTGGATAAGAACATGCTGTTATTAAATTCGGACGACCCTCTACTTCAACTACACACATACGACAAGCACCTGTTGGAACAAAATCCTTCATGTAACATAGTGTCGGAACAGAAATACCTTTCCTATTTATTGCACTTAATATTGTTTCCCCTTTTTTGGCGGTAATCATTTTACCGTTAACTTCTATATTAATATTCATTTTTTTTCTTTTTTAAAGTTAAACTATTGAACACTTACTGCTCCAAACCTACATACTTCGTAACATGTACCACATCCTATACACTTGTCTGGAATAATATAATGAGGTGCTTTTTTATTACCCATAATCGCACTAGTTGGACATTTCTTTGCACATAAAGTACAACCAACACATAAATCTGGGTTAATAACATAATTTAATAAGTCTTTACATACTTTAGCTGGACAATTTCTGTCAAATATATGTGCTTCGTACTCATCCCTAAACCACTTTAACGTGCTAAGTACTGGATTTGGTGCAGTTTGACCTAAACCGCATAGAGAAGTTTCTCTTATGACTTTTGCTAAACTTTCAAGATTCATTACTCCTTTAAATCTTTCCAATGTTTCATTTCCCTTCTCAGATGCTTGTCTTTTTGTTATATTATTCAATATTTCTAACATTCTTCTTGTTCCCTCCCTACATGGAATACACTTGCCACAGCTTTCTTTTTGAATAAACTCCATAAAATATTTTGCTATATCAACCATACATGTTTCTTCATCCATAACAACCAAACCGCCTGAACCCATCATTGCCCCTACCGTTTTTAATGTTTCATAATCTATTTCAATGTCAACATTTTCTTCGTTTATACAACCGCCTGAAGGACCTCCAATTTGTACCGCTTTAAATCTTTTACCATTTCTTATGCCACCCCCTATTTTAAATATGACATCTCTTACTGTTGTACCCATAGGAACTTCCACCAAACCTGTTAATGCTATTTTACCAGATAGAGCAAACACTTTGGTCCCTTTACTAGTTTTTGTTCCAACACTACTAAACCATTCTGCTCCATGAGCTATTATTTCTGCAACGTTTGACAACGTTTCTACATTATTGATTACTGTTGGCTTACCAAATAAACCACTATTAGTAGGAAATGGAGGACGTGGTTTCGGCATACCTCGCTTACCCTCAATACTATTCATCAATGCAGTCTCTTCTCCACAAACAAATGCTCCTGCTCCCTTTTTTATTATAATGTCTAAATTAAAACCACTATTAAATATATTATGACCTAATAAACCATAATTTTTTGCTTGATCAATAGCTATTTTTAATCGCTCTATTGCTAAAGGATATTCTGCTCTAATATAAACATATGCTTTACTTGCTCCAATTCCATAAGCAGAAATTGCCATACCTTCTAATAATCTATGAGGATCGCCTTCTATTACCGCTCTGTCCATAAATGCTCCAGGATCTCCTTCATCTGCATTGCAAATTAGATATTTTTGATCACTATCTTCTTTTGCTGCAAATTTCCACTTCATACCTGTTAAAAAGCCTCCTCCTCCTCTGCCTCTCAAACCACTCTTTTCTATAATGTCACAAATATCCATGCTGGTTTTGGTTGTCAATGTCTTTACTAAAGCTTGATAACCACCAAATGCTAAATACTCTTCTATACTTACGGGATTAATTACTCCACAATTCTTTAAAACTATTCGTCTTTGTGGTGCAAAAAACTTATGCTCATCAATATACGTAACATCATCCCAATTCTTTAACTTCACATTCCTAAATTGCATTAAGGCTGACTCTTTATCTACATCTCCCTTAAACAATTTGTTTAATAAATAATGTACCTTATTACCAGTTACTTGTTGAAAAGAAATTCTCGTTCTGCCTGGTAATTGGACATCCATTAATGGCTCTGACGAACATAATCCTATACACCCAACCTCAATTACTTCTCCATCTATACGGTTCTCAAATAAATATTTATTAACCGCTTCTATTGTCATTGCCGCTCCGGCTCCAAGGCCACAAGTTCCAGCTCCAATAAAAATGACAGGTTTATCAACATCGCCCCTACATAATTTTTCAGTCTTCTCTTTATATTCTTCTATAAACTCTTTATCTTTTTTGCCTAATAAATAATCTATTAGATATTTATTTTCTTCGTTACTACAATTTTTACACATAAATTACTCCTCCCTTTTTCTATAAGTTTCTATAATTTCGTCAATTTGTTCTGCTGTAACCTTAGCATGAAACTCCCCATTTATATTTAGCACTGGTGCCAAACCACAAGCCCCTATACAAGCTACCTCTTCTATACTAAACAAACCATCTCGTGATGTCTGCCCTGCTTTTATTTTCAATTTTGATTGAATTGCTTCTAAAACAGTTAACGAACCTAATACATGGCAAGCAGTTCCCCTGCAAACCATAACATGGTACTTACCTTTTGGCTCAAACCTAAATTGATTATAAAACGTTGCAACTCCATAAATCTTACTCGTTGGAATGTTTAAATAACCTCCAATTAAAGCTATTGCTTCTTCAGAAAGATAACCTATATCTTCCTGTACATCCTGCAACAAAGGGATTAAACTATCTCTTTGTGCTTGTGGATACTTCTTTAAAATTTCATTAATCTTTGTTTTCATGTATATATTTTTGAATTCTATTGTTACAAAATTAACGTTGTTATAAAATTAACAATGCAAAAGTAAAAAGAAAAAACATACCTTTTCATTTTTTTTCATTTTTTTTTCCTAAAGTAAAATAGAATACCATTCCATATAACAAAAATAATATTCCAAACAGGAAAAAAAACTACATCAATAGCCTAAAACAAAAGTTTTCTTATTTTAGCAATTTATAATAAATTTAAATAATACAAATAAAAATGAAGTCGTTTTTTTGAGTAATCATAAACAATATGACTCATAATTTATGTTTTTTTATAAAAACCTAACATACAATATATTATATAAAAACATTTAATTTAAGACCGTTGCAAGGCGAAATTTCAAAAATAATTACATAAATTATTAACCAATAGTTGTTTGTGTTGAATAATTTTATGTATTTGCAGCATGAAAACAGAAATAACACCACAAATTAGGATTTGCCGAATTTGCATTATCAAAAAGAAAAATCAAGGATGTTTTTTTTAATCAGATCAATATTGTTATTGATTGGAAACCAATAAGTCAATTGATTAATAAATATTACAAAAAAGGTGAAAGTGATATCAAATATTTAGAAGATGTGTTATTGAAAGTAAAACCCAAAACAGTAACATGGGTAAAAGCAGACAAATGTTATAAAAGTAATGAAAATGATAATGTTATAAATAATTTAAAACTAAGGAATCACATTATGTTAAAAGCACTAAAGAATAAATCATTAACAGAAAGAGAGTTTTGGTTTTAATAAACTCATTAGTAAAACAAGATATATTGTAAAACGAACTTTTGGTTCAATAAGCAGATGGTTTAGTGGAGGAACAGCTAGATGTATTGAACTAGCAAAAATGCACACTCAGCATTTAATGGAGACTATTGCGTATAATTTATATTGAACATTTGGGATTATTGTATCCAATTGTCAAAAATAGAAGTAAAAAAAGTGGGAATTTAACATCTAAAAACAGTTTTATAAGACACACTTTTTTGAACGGTACTAATTTGGCTAAATGACAGACCTATTTTTTTTCTTTATCTTTGCTCATAAATCTTTTAACAATCATGACATAACAAACTTCACGTATTCGGATAGCAATTCTAATTAAACCTTTTTAAGTCTTTGTTGTTTATTTTTGGGTTATTAGATTTATTTATGGTTCTGTTAAGTAAATATAATATTTCTCCATCTGATGTACTTATAATCATTTTCCAACATTCATTTCCATCGGAATAATTTTTAGGATATACATTGTGAACCACTGCAATACCTTGTTTCTTTTCAATAATTGCTTTAGCCATTTCTTCTTTGGTTACGACTTTAACATTGTTTGAATATGTTTTTTTCACTTTGTCGATGCTGTTTATTTCTTCATCTAAGTCTGTTTCAAGAAGCCACAGCTCCATCTGTTCAAGTTTTTTCTTATTTTTATTATATAATTTTATTAGCTCGAAATAATCTATTTCAGGATTGTTTATAGAAGTAGCTATATGATATTGTATTAGTTGTAAAAACAATGGCACCTTAAAATTATATGACTCTTCATCATCTTCTATATCTGCTAAAGGAAAAGAACCTATGTCTGGCAATCCATTTAACTTAGGTTTTCCTCCAAGAAGAGTGTTTATGTAAATATAATTTTGTTTTTTCCCTTCTAAAACAATTGTAACTTCTGAAGGAATAATAAAAGAGTTTGTTTTTGAAAGAATTAGAGTGTCAATATCATTTCTATATACTATTTTGAAAGGAGTTATTTTCCAAAAGTCTTGAGCATATTTTATTATTGCTTCGTTATACATTGGATATCTATCATCTTTAACAAAATATGTAGTACTGTTGTTAAAATTTTTCAATTGTGTTGGGTTCCCTTTTTTTATCTGAGCATTAGAAATCATGCTTATGAATATTAACGAAAGGATAAAAATAGTTTTTCTCATAAAAATAAAAATTAATTATTTGGGGTCAAATTTATCTCTAATACCGTTTCCTAATAACATAAATGACAAAACCAAAAACATTATAGCAAAGCCTGGTATTATTGATAGATATGCTTTATCTAACAAAATATACGAGTAGTTTTCTTTAATCATGCTTCCCCATGTAGGGATTGGAGGCTGGATACCTATTCCTAAAAAGCTTAATCCTGCTTCTAGTAATATTGCTGTAGAAAAATTTGATGCAGAAATGACGGTTATAGCTCCAACTATATTTGGTAATATATGACGAAACATTATTCTCAAATCTGAATATCCTAAGGTTTTGCATGCGTATATATATTCTTTTTCTCTTATAGACATAACTTGTCCTCTTACAATTCTTGCAATTTCAACCCACATGGTAAAGCCTATTGCAATAAAAACTTGCCAAAATCCTTTTCCTAAAGCAAATGTTATTGCTATAACTAAAAGTAAACTTGGCACTGTCCAAAAAACATTAATAATCCACATAATTATATCGTCAGCAATGCCTCTATAATATCCTGCAACTAATCCTGCAATAACTCCTATAAACAAAGAAATCAATACAGAAACAAGACCAACAGATAATGATACTCTACTGCCAATAACTATTTGACTTAAAACATCTCGTCCGTATTTATCTGTTCCGAAAAAGTATTTTTTTTCTGTTAATATCTTTGTTAATATTTTGTCATCTATTTTGTAGAATTTTTGAATCTGAGCTTGGTCTTCTTTGCTAAGGTTTTTTGTAATTAAAGTGCTACCATATTCAGTATAGAATATTTGATTGTCTTTATAATAAGCATTATTAATTGGTATTAAAGTCGAGTTACTGTGTTTACCAAATAACATTGTATTTATAAAATTTGAACTTTGAACCTCTTTTGTTGGTATCTCTAAAAACTTAACCTTAGACATTGGCGCTAAACAGCCAATCTCTAGTATTTGGGCATTACTATAAGGTGTTTGATCTGGAATTATTAAGTAGCCTAATATTGCTATTAATATTGTAAATGAAATAATAAAACCACCTACAATTATAGAAAAATTCAAGTTTAATTTATGTAGTTTGGTTTTAATCATGCTTAAATTCTTAAGATTTGCAAATTTATACAAAGCAGATTAATTAACAAATAATATTGTTCCTTTATATCAGCTATTGATATAAAATAAGATATAAAACTAAAAGAAGTAAATGCTATTTTTCTTCTTCAAAATATCGACGCATTTCTCTTATTATTTTTGGTAAGCTTTTAACAATAGCTAACTCTTTCATCTTCTCTCTTGCTTCTTGTACTGGGGAGCCAAAATAAGTCTTTCCTCCTTCTATTGATTTTGGAATCCCTGATTGGCCTAAAACAATAGCACCTTTACCTATAGTTAAATCTTTCTGAACTCCAACTTGTCCCCATAAAATAACATCATCCTCTACTGTTACTACTCCTGCAACTCCAACTTGTGAAGCAAACAAACAATTCTTCCCTATAACAGTATCATGACCTATTTGAATATGGTTATCCATCTTTGTTCCTTTCCCAATTATTGTATCTCCAGAAACACCTTTATCAACAGTACAACATGCTCCAATCTCAACATTATCTTCTATAATAACATTGCCACATGAATGCATTTTATCATAACCCTCTGGTCTTCTTTTGAAATAAAAAGCATCACCACCTATAACAGTTCCTGAATGAATAATAACATTATTACCAATAATACAATTGTCGTATATCGAAACATTAGCATGAATTAAACAATTATTACCTATATTTACATTATTGCCAATGAAAGCTCCTGGTTGAATTACTGTATTCTCTCCTATAATAGCAGTGTCACTAACAAACTTATAAGCAGGCTGAAAAGCTGAAAACTTTCTTGTTAAAATATTATAGTCTCGAAAAGGATCTTCTGAATAAAGTAATACCTTACCATCAGGACAATCAACTTTGCAATTAATAATAACATAACTCGCTTTTGATTTCAATGCTTTTTCATAATACTTAGGATGGTCAACAAAAGTTAAATCTCCTTTTGAAACCATATGTATTTCATTAATACCAGTTACAATTTGAGTTTCATCTCCAATTATTTCAGCATTTATTATTTGTGCAATTTCTTTTATGGATAGCGAAGTATTTAATTTCATATTAAATATGTATTATGTTTTGTGCTTATTATTTTACTCTTTCAACATAGTCTCCAGAGCGAGTATCTACTTTTATTTTTTCTCCTTGATTAACAAATAATGGAACATTAACAACCAAACCTGTCTCCGTTGTTGCTTGTTTTAAGGCTGTATTAGCTGTGTCTCCTTTAAGTCCTGGTTCTGCATAAACTATTTCCATAACAACAAATGGAGGTAACTCACATGATAAAGGAGTTTCGGTTTCTGCATGTAACAATATATCCACTTCCTGCCCCTCTTTTAAATATTTAGGATTTTCTATAAGTACCTCTTCTATAGAAATTTGTTCAAAACTTTCTAAATTCATAAAGTTGTATCCAATATCATCTTTGTATAAAAACTGATATTGTCTTTTCTCCATTCTAACAACGTTGATTTTTACTCCAGCGTTAAATGTGTTCGCAATTACTCGTCCTGTTTTAAGGTTTTTTAACTTTGTTCTAACAAAAGCTCCACCTTTACCTGGTTTAACATGTTGAAATTCTACAACCGAATAAAGGTCATTATTAAATTCTATACAAATACCGTTTTTTAAATCTGATGTATTAGCCATAAATAAGTGAAAATATTATTATAATTAATTAAAAAAAGCAAAAATAAGAATTTGTGTTAAAATACCAAAATATAAAATACTCCAATCTTATATAAAGACCATATTTTTTTTATCTGTAATCTTTTCGCAGTAATGACATTTTAAAATTACATCTTTTTTATCTATTACATCAAATTGTTGTGCAACATTTTCAAAATTAGTAATACAATTCGGATTTATGCATTTTATTGTTTTAAATACCTTATCTGGAATAGATACGTGCTTCTTCTCAACAACATTATAGTCTTTTATAACTATTATTGTTGCAATAGGAGCAACTAAAGCTATTTTATTTATTTCTGCTTCCTTGAAATACCTGTTTTTTATCTTGATTATACCTTTTGTGCCATATTTTTTGCTCTCCAAATTTGTCCCAAAAAGTATTTGATTTTCATCTTCCTCTAAATCTAATATTTTTATAACAGTAAAGACACTTTTGGAAGGAATATGGTCTATTACTGTGCCATTATCTATAGCTGATACTTTTAATTCTGTTATCATAATTTTGCTCCTAAAATTGAGGTTAATAAAGCTTGTCTTATATAAACACCATTTAAAGCCTGAGTAAAATAATATGCTTCTTTTAAATTATCTACATCTTCTGATATTTCATTTACTCTTGGTAGTGGATGTAATATTTTTAAATTAGGTTTTGTGTCATATAACATTTCACTATTTAATATATATGAATTTTTTACTTTTTCATATTCTAATGGATCTGAGAATCTTTCTCTTTGTATCCTTGTCATATAAATTATATCAACCTTTGGAATAACCTCATTCATGTTTGTAAATTGAGAATAGGTTAAATTTCTTTCTTTAATATAATATTTTATTTCTGTTGGAATCTTTAGTTCCTGTGGCGAAACAAAATAAAAATTACAATTAAAATTACATAGAGCCATAACTAAAGAATGAACAGTACGTCCATATTTTAAATCACCAACGAAAGCAATGTTCAAATCATTTAGCGCTCCCTGTGTTTTTCTAATTGAGTACATGTCTAATAATGTTTGTGTCGGATGTTGATTTGCACCATCACCAGCATTTATAACTGGAACATTTGACACTTCACTGGCAAACCTCGCAGAACCTGCTTTAGGATGCCTCATTATAATTAAATCAGAATATTGTTCCACTGTTTTAATCGTATCTCTCAAAGATTCCCCTTTTTGAACACTTGTGCTTGACGTATCAGAAAAACCTATGTATTTTGCTCCTAAACGACAGATTGCACTTTCAAATGAAAGACGTGTACGTGTCGATGGTTCAAAAAATAATGTGGCTATAACATGATTAGGTAATATATGTCTATTAGATTTTTTTTCAAATTCTTCAGCTAAGTTTAGTATATCTATTTGTTCCTCTTTAGAAAAATCATTTATTGAAATTAAACTTTTCCCTTGTATCATTTGACTTTATTTATAAAAAATTAAATATTAAAAACAAAAAAAAAGCGACCCTTTAAAAGGTCGCTTTAAATTAAAATAAATTAACAGCAGCAATTTTTTTTGCCAATTTTATTTTTACAAACAAAATCATCTATTATTTCATCAAGACTTGGTTTTCCAATTTCTTGTAATTCATAACCTACTCTTACTGTTGGTTTGTTAATTTTTATTATTCTATTAAGATCTATAGGTGTACCTATAACAACAACATCACATGGAGTGTTTTCTATAGTTCTTTCTAAATCCTTAACTTGTTCGTCTCCATATCCCATTGCTGGTAATAAAGTTCCAATGTTTGGATATATCTTAAATGTTTCTGCCAATTTTCCAACTGCATATTGACGAGGATCTACTAATTCTGCAGCTCCAAATTTCAATGCAGCAACAACTCCTGCTCCAATTTTCATTTCGCCATGAGTTAATGTTGGTCCATCTTCAACAACAAGTACTCTTTTTCCTCTAATTAATTCTGGTTTATCAATTGTTAATGGCGAAGCTGCGTCTACAACAATTGCATTAGGATTAATTTGTGCTATGTTTTCTCTTACCTTTTGAATGTTTTCTAAAGATGCTGAGTCTATTTTGTTTATAACAATAACGTCAGCCATTCTTGCAACTACTTCTCCTGGATAATATGAAACTTCTGCTCCTGGTCTGTGTGGATCAGCAACACCTATGAATAAATCTGGTTTGTAAAATGAAAAGTCATTATTTCCACCATCCCAAAGAATTACATCACATCCATCTGGATCTTGTTCTGCTGCTCTTAAAATTGCTTCATAATCAACACCTGCATATATAACATTTCTGCCACTTACTACATGTGGTTCATACTCTTCCATTTCCTCAATAGTACATTTATGTTTCTTTAAATCTTCTACTGTAGCAAATCTTTGTACTTTTTGTGCATTTAAATCACCATAAGGCATTGGATGTCTAACGGCAACAACTTTTAAGCCTCTTTCTACTAAAAGTTCTATTACACGTCTTGATGTTTGACTTTTTCCGCAACCTGTTCTTGTTGCTCCAATTGCTACAACTGGTTTTGTACTCTTTATCATTGTTTCTTTTGGTCCCATTAATACAAAATTAGAACCAGCGGCATTAACAATTGCACTTACATTCATTACTCTTTGGTAAGGAACATCGCTATAAGAGAATACACAATCGTCAGCATTTAATTCCTTAATTAATTTTGGTAAATCAGACTCAGCATAAATTGGTATTCCTGCTGGATACAAATCTTCTCCTGCTAATTCTTTTGGATATTTTCTTCCGTCAATATCTGGAATTTGGGCAGCCGTGAATGCAACTACATTGTAATTCGCATTACCTCTGTAATAAGTATTAAAGTTGTGGAAGTCTCTTCCTGCTGCGCCGATAATGATTACGTTTTTTTTCATTACTCGTCTCCTTTTTTTATAGTTTTTAAAATTTTGACAAAATTACTATAATTAGTTTAATCTAAAAATAAATTATTATATTTTTTTAAAAATATTGAAAAAAAACAAACCAAAAACTACATTTACTATTGTGTGTCGTTCTAAAATAAGTTTACTTTTTTGAATTTTGGATTTTTTTATATTAAGAGATTCTTTCGTCAATAAATATAGCGCTACTAATTTTACCCATAGGTACTCTTGTGTAAAAACTATATTGGTTTTGCTTAAGAAATATTGAAGATTTATCTTTGATAATATCATCAATAGTTATTCCTTCGATTTCCACGATAACGATTTTTGGTCTAAATTTGTTCCAATCGTTAGATATGAGGACGTTATAGTCTAATCCTTCGACGTCAATGTTAAGGAAGTCAATTTGATTGAATTTATGGGAATGCTGATTAAGAATAGTTTCAAGGCGAAATGTATTGATTTTCATTTCTTTTGCGGGAGCGGAATTTCCGAATTTTTGCATAAATTCTTTGGAGAGGCTATTTTGAGAGAATGTTTCTCCGTAGTAATAATATGTTGACTCTTCTTCTTTATCAGATATAGCAGCTTGAATATTAATGTCTCTTTTTCTTTTTTTATTGAATAAATTAATTGTGTATGGGTTTGGGTCAATATTAATGCCGTTCCAACCGTGATTATAGAATAAGAAAGTATTAGAGCCTTTAACAGGATGATATGCGCCAATATCAATGAAGAATCCATTTGTTTTGGTTACTATTTTATTCCAGAAAATGTTTTTGAGAATAACATCTTCTCCGCCTTGAGAAAAGGAGTAAGTATTTACATCATATCCTATAACAATTCTTTTTAATATTGTTGAAATTGACTTTGGGGTGACATTTTTTATAATATTTCTTATTTGCATGTTTTTTTTAATTTGTTTAAAAAAAAACACAAACTTATTAAAATAAAATTATAATTTTACACTTTTAATTTAATAATGGAAGTTATGAAAAAAAATATACTATTGATTAGCTTGTGCATAATAGCTAATTTTTCTTTTGCTCAGATGCATATTCCAACAAAGGTTAAGGACATAAAAGTTCCAGAGAATGCTAAATTATTATCAAATAATATAGAAAAGCCAGAAATTTATATGGGGAAAGCGGATTCGATGTTGTATAAATATTTAAAGAATAATGAGAATTCTGTTTATTCATTAAAAATGCCAATAGAGGATGTTTTAAGTTTTTATTTTTCTTATTTGAAATTTAATCCATCGTCTTTATGTGCGGAGGACTCCATGTTAGTTTCAGAATTTACAAATACATTTGATGACAATGGGAAGTATAGGGAAGAAGAAGAGGGTGTTCACTTTATTGAAATGCAAATAACGTATTACAATATGCTTAAAGATAAACAAAAAGCGGATCTAGGGAAAGAGCTTAAAAATCAAAAATCACGCAAGTTAGTTTGTGATAAGGATCTTATTTATTCTGCGATGATAATAGTGCGTAATCCAATAAAGGGATATGATGGTCAAGAAAAGTATGATATGGAAATTTCAATAAAAGATAAATCAACAAAAGACGCAAAAGGGAAATATATACCAAAAACAGAGATTTTCATAGGAGGCTATGGAATAACTGAATAATTATTGATTATGATGAGAAAACTGCGCGTTGAAGAATTAAACAGACTTGATGCAGGTGGCTACGAAAATGTAAAAAAGAATAATCTGGTAGTTTTGTTAGATAATATAAGGAGCTTAAATAATATAGGTTCTGTGTTTAGAACTGCAGATGCATTTCTTGTTGATAAAATATTATTATGTGGCATTACTGGTTGTCCTCCACATAGGGACATTCACAAAACAGCTCTTGGGGCGGAAAATATAGTAAAATGGGAGCATCATTCAAATATTTTAGCTATTGTCAGGCAGCTTAAGAGTGAAGGTTATAAGATTATTGCAGTAGAACAGATGGAAGGGAGCATAATGTTGAATGATTTTAGTTATGATAAAGATAGTTTTTATGCTTTTATTTTTGGGAATGAAGTTGAAGGCATTTCGGATGAAATAGTTGGAGAAATAGATGCTTGTATAGAGATACCTCAATTTGGGACAAAACATTCTTTAAATATTTCGGTTACTGCGGGGATAATGCTTTGGGATTATTTTGACAAAACAAATTTAAGAAAGTGAGACGAAGTGTATTTGTGACAGGTATTGGGACTGATGTAGGGAAAACCATAGCAAGTGCAATTCTTTGCCAAAGGACGGGAGCTGATTACTGGAAACCAATACAGTCTGGAGGATTGGAGGATAATACGGACAGAGAAACGTTGAAACATTTGATTACGAATACAAAAACTAAGTTTCATAATGAATCTTATTTGTTAAATAAACCTTTTTCGCCACATTTAGCAGCAATACATGACAGTGTAACTATTGAGATAAATAGAATAAAGATTCCAACCACATCAAATAATTTAATAATAGAAGGTGCAGGAGGGATTATGGTGCCTATCTCTGAAGATAAATATATGATAGATCTTATTCAATATTTAAATGTTGAAGTGGTGATAGTTTCTAAAAATTATTTAGGAAGTATAAATCATACTTTAATGACAATAGATTTATTGAAATCAAGAAATATTCCTATTGCAGGGATAATTTTTAATGATGATGATTTTGGCGACAATATTCAATTTATATCCAATAGCACTCAAATAAATATTATTGGGCATATAAAAAGAGAAAAAATTATAACACCACTAATTATACAAGAATATGCCTTATCTTTTAATTTTGAATTTATTTAAAATTATCTATAAAAAGCAGTTTTGACATTCCGCAAAGATTTAAACCGTAGATTGACCATTGCAAGGCAAAATAAAAAAACAATTAATTAAATTACTAACAAACAGTTGTTTGTGTTAAATAATTTTAAATATTGAAAACATTAAAAAAAACATTAGAATGGTTGAACTATTTTATTCATAAAGTTCAAAAAAAAAGAACTTGGAATAAAATTTTTAATAACTTTACCATCTGAATATTTATAAAAACAATATAGGTTATGCGTTATAAAAAATTTGATCAAGCATTTTTTATTAATAATAGAAAACGCTTTTGTAATAATATTAGTAGTAATTCTTTGGTGATATTTCATTCAAATGACGAAATGCCAAGGAATGGAGATCAATCTTTTCCTTTTCGTCAAAATTCAGATCTGTTTTATCTTTGTGGAATAGACCAAGAGGATTCAATATTAGTTTTGTTTCCTGATTGTAAAATAGAGGCTTATAGAGAAATTCTATTTTTAACAGAAACAAATGAGCATATCCGTAATTGGTATGGATATAAATATTCTAAGGAGCAAGCTACAGATGTTTCTGGGGTGAAAACTGTTATGTGGTTGAGTTCGTTTGATAATGTATTGAAGGAATTGATGGGAAATGCGTTGAATGTTTATTTGAATAGTAATGAGAATATAAGGTATTCGAATAAAGTTGTTTATAAAGATTTACGCTTTGCTAAAAGTCTTAAGGAGGAATATCCTTTGCATACATATTTACGTTCGGCTCCGATAATGCAAGAATTAAGAGTTGTAAAATCGGCAGAAGAGGTTAAATACATTCAGATTGCTTGTGATATAACTGGAGAAGCATTGAAAAGAGTTTTAAAATTTATTAAACCAGGTGTTTTGGAGTATGAAATAGAGGCAGAGTTAAATCATGAATTTATAAGAAATGGATGCTCAGGCTATTCTTTTTATCCTATTGTAGCTTCTGGAGCAGATTCGTGTATTTTACACTATGTTAATAATGATAAGATGTGTAAAGACGGGGATTTGGTTTTATTAGACTTTGGAGCAGAATATGGTAATTATGCCTCAGATATGAGTAGAACAGTTCCTATTAATGGGAAATTTAGCAAAAGGCAAAGAGATGTTTATATGGCAGTATTAAGAGTTATGAGGGAGGCAGAGAAGTTGTTAAAAGTAGGTAATACGATTGATGCATATCATTCGGAAGTTTGCAATATAATGAATGAAGAGCTAATAAAATTGGGCTTATATACTTCTGCTGATGTTAAAAGTCAAGATCCTACAAATCCTTTATTTAAGAAGTATTTTATGCATGGAACTTCTCATTTTATGGGCATGGATGTTCATGATTTAGGGTGTAAGCAGGATAAAATATTGGCAGGTATGGTTTTTTCATGTGAGCCAGGTATTTATATAAAAGAGGAGGGTATAGGTATACGATTAGAAAACACAGTTCTAATAACAGAATCTGGATCAAAAGATTTATATAATAACTTGCTTCTAGAACCAGATGAAATAGAGGAGTTTATGAAAAAATAAAAATTAAAATAATGAAACGACAGACAATTATATTATACAATACGAGTATTTCCTTTATAGATTCGGATCAAGATCCAGATCAATTGCTCTATAATAAGCCAAAAGATGATTCAAGTAAAACATTAGTTTTTTTGCATGGATTTTTAGAGTCGCTAGATATTTGGAAAAACTTTTATTTGAATTTATCAAAGGCTTTTAGAGTTGTTTGTATTGATTTACCTGGTCATGGAAATAGTGGCATGCTTGAACCTGAAAGAGAACATTCAATGGATAATATGGCTGAAATGGTTAATGAGGTTTTAAAAACTTTAAATATTAAGGATTGTGTTCTTATTGGTCATTCTATGGGTGGTTATGTTGGGCTTTCTTTTATGAATAAATATCCTGATATGCTTAGGGGTTTGTGTTTATTTCATTCGCATGCTAAAGCTGATACGGATGAAATAAAAAATAATAGGGACAAAATGATAGACATTGTTTCATACAATCATACCCAGTTTATAAAAAATTTTATTCCTAATTTGTATTTTCTAGATAATATACAAAAATATACAGCAGAAATAGAACAGCAACAAGCTATTTCTGGAAATACAAGTAAGGAATCAATAATCGCAGCATTAAATGGAATGAAAGATAGAGTTGATTATACTTCTCTGCTTGCCAAAACGCAAGTTCCTGTGTTGTTTATTGTTGGGAAAAATGATTCAAGAATTAATTTTAATGAAATATTGGAGCAAATAGGTTTGCCAAGCCATTCTGAAGCTTTGATTTTAGATAAAGTTGGACATGTAGGTTTTGTTGAGGCAAAGTTGAAAACACTTCTTGCAGTTAGTAGTTTTGCTCAAAAATCATATTTATATAAAGAATTTAATTAATGAGTTATGATAATAAAATTAAACAAAATAGATACTAAAGCTCCTAATGATGTGGAAAAAGAATCTACAAAAAAGGATTTTGAGAAGTATTCAAAGAGATTAGGCGAGTTGCAAAACCTATTATATGCTAGTAAAGAAAAAAGTGTTTTAATTATTTTGCAAGGCATGGATGCTTCGGGCAAGGATGGGACTATAAAAAACGTGTTTAATGGAGTAAATCCTATGGGTTGTAAAGTAAAATCATTTAAAAAGCCAACAGAAGAAGAGTTGTCGTATGATTTTTTAAGAAGAATACATATTCATACTCCTCAAAAAGGGATGATACAGATTTTTAATCGTTCGCAATATGAAGATATTTTAGTTCCTACGGTTCATAAAATTGTTTCAACTAAGGAATTAGAGCGTAGAATGATGCAAATAGTAGATTTTGAGAGGATGCTCAATGAAAATGGAACGGAAATACTTAAATTTTATTTACATATATCCCCAGAGGAACAAAAAGCTAGAATAGAGAAAAGAATATATGATCCTAAAAAACAATGGAAGTATGATCCTAGTGATACAACTGAAGCAAAATATTGGGATTCATACATAAAAGTGTATGAGAAAATATTTAAAGAAAGTGAAGATGTTGCAAAATGGGAAGTAATTCCAGCGGATGATAAATGGTATAGGAACTATCTAATCACAAAACATATTGTGAAGAAGTTAGAAGCATTAAAAATGAAATTACCAGAAAGGAAAACACTTATATAAACAATCACTATCAACTGGCTAAGCAATAAATTTTCTCATAATATTTTGAAGACACTATACAATAAAGTGTTTAAACTAAAAAGTTTAATTTATTAACATTAATCCCGTCCTTAATAAATCTTATTTTATAAAATAATGTTTGATTTATCCCAGATTACGCGTTAGGTAATTTTAGACTCATATCTAAAGGATA
>MEOD01000034.1:43532-43784 GCA_001768555.1 Bacteroidetes bacterium GWF2_29_10 | reverse complement strand
TTCCGGAATTACCGTTGAACAAATTAGCGGTTTAAGAAGGGAATTTGCCAAAGAAGGTGTTAGTTATAAAGTATTTAAAAATACTTTAGTTAAAAGAGCTATTGCCGAAATTGGTGGATTTGAACAAATTAACGAGCAACTTGTAGGAATGATTGGAATAGCATTTGCGAAAGATAATTATGTCGCTCCTGCCAAAATCATCAAAAACTTTAGCGAAAAGAATAAAAAGTTAAATTTCAAAGGCTGCTACAT
>MEOD01000034.1:42387-43509 GCA_001768555.1 Bacteroidetes bacterium GWF2_29_10 | reverse complement strand
AAAAGAGGAGATTATGTCAAGTATTATTGGCAGTATTGCTGCTCCGGCATCAGGTATTGTTGGTACTATTAACGCAGTTATTAGAGATCTTGTTAGTGTTATTGATGAAGCGGGTAAAACAAAAGTCGCATAAATTTATTAAAGATTAAATCAAAGGAGATATAAAAATGTCAGAAAAAATATCACAAATAGTAGAAATGATTAAAGCTCTTACTTTAGTAGAAGCTTCAGAATTAAAAACAGCATTAGAAAATGAATTTGGTGTTTCTGCAGCAGCCCCTGTTGTTATGGGTGCAGCTCCTGTAGCTGTAGCAGCTGAAGCTGAAGAAGAAAAAACAGAATTTGATGTAATTCTTGCTACATTTGGTGACAAAAAAATTAACGTTATCAAAGTTGTTAGAGCTCACACTGGTTTAGGCTTAAAAGAAGCTAAAGATTTAGTTGATGCAGCACCAAAAACTGTTAAAGAAGGTGTTAGCAAAGATGAAGCTGCAAAAATTAAAGCAGAATTAGAAGAAGCTGGTGCAACTGTAGAAATTAAATAATAATTGATAAATATTAATTTCTGAATTTTTTAATGTGGTAAGATGTTGAAAAACGTCTTACCACTTTATACATTTTAAAAAGAGAATTATGATTAGTAACAATAATTGCCAATTTAGGGAGGTCATGGTTGGATAAGTATAAAAAAAACAAAACGACGAACCGAATTACTTTTGAGTCCATTATTCCTGCCATTAAGCAACCAGACTTGTTAAATATTCAGGTTGAATCGTTTGAAGAGTTTATTCAAAGAGATATTCCGAGGGATAAAAGAGAAAATAAAGGATTGCAAGAGGTATTTATTACCAATTTTCCAATTTTTGACAACAAAGAATTTTATAGATTAGATTTTGTTGATTATCATATTGAAAAACCAAGATTTTCTATTCCAGAATGTCAGGAAAGAGGTCTTACATTTAGCTCGCCATTAAAAGCTAAATTGAGATTATCCACACGTGATGATGAAACGGAAGAATACGTAAACTCAATTGAGCAAGAAGTTTATCTTGGAAATTTGCCATTTATGACTAACAAAGGCACTTTTGTAATAAATGGTGCTGAACGTGTAGTTGTAAGTCA
>MEOD01000034.1:13269-42375 GCA_001768555.1 Bacteroidetes bacterium GWF2_29_10 | reverse complement strand
TCCTGGTGTATTCTTTGGACAAACTAGACATACAAATGGAACACAATTGTATTCAGCTAGAATAATCCCTTTTAGAGGAGCATGGGTTGAGTTTGCTACAGATATAAGCAATGTAATGTATGCTTATATTGATAGAAAAAAGAAACTACCTGTAACAACTTTACTTAGAGCTATTGGATTCCAAACCGATAAAGAAATATTAGAAATATTTAACTTAGCCGAAGAAATAAAAGTAAATAAATCTAATTTAAAAAAAGTTATAGCTCGAAAACTAGCTGCTCGAGTTGTTAAAACATGGGTAGAAGATTTTGTTGATGAAGATACCGGTGAAGTTGTATCTATTGAAAGAACTGAAATCGTACTAGAAAGAGAAACTGAATTAACAAACGAAAATATAGATTTAATAATTGATTCAGGAGTTAAAAGTATATTAATACATAATGAAGCTGTTGTTCAAACAGATTATGCTATAATATTTAATACTTTTCAAAAAGACCCAGCAAATTCAGAAAAAGAAGCAGTAGAGTTTATTTATAGATTACTAAGAAATGCAGATCCTCCTGATGAAGAAACTGCTAGAGGCGTTATTGATAAACTATTTTTCTCTGATAAAAGATATGATTTAGGCGAGGTTGGTAGATATAGAATAAATAAGAAGTTGAATATCAATACTTCAATGGATACTAGAGTTTTAACCAAAGAAGATATTGTATTAATAATAAAACATTTAATAGAATTAGTAAACTCTAAAGCTATTGTAGATGATATTGACCACTTAAGCAATCGACGTGTAAGAACAGTTGGTGAACAATTATATGGTCAATTTGGCGTTGGTTTAGCTAGAATGTCTAGAACTATTAGAGAAAGAATGAATGTTAGAGATAACGAGGTGTTCTCTCCTACAGATTTGATTAATGCCAAAACATTATCTTCTGTTATTAATTCATTCTTTGGCACAAATGCTCTTTCGCAATTTATGGATCAAACAAATCCATTAGCAGAAATTACTCATAAAAGACGTTTGTCTGCACTTGGACCTGGTGGTTTGTCAAGAGAAAGAGCTGGATTTGAAGTGCGTGACGTTCACTATACTCACTATGGACGATTATGTCCTATCGAAACTCCTGAAGGCCCAAACATCGGTTTAATTTCTTCTTTATGTGTTTTTGCAAAAATTAATGAACTAGGGTTTATTGAAACGCCTTACCGAAAAGTTGAAAATGGATGCATTGATTTAAAAAATGATGTAGTTTATTTTAGTGCCGAAGAAGACGAAACCAAAATTATTGCTCAAGCTAGAGAAGATTTTGATGATAAAGGAAAATTTACAAATAGTAAAATTAAAGCTAGAATTGAAGCTGATTACTTAGTAGTAGAACCTAGTAAAATAGAACTTATTGACGTTGCCCCAAATCAAATTTCATCTATCGCGGCATCTTTAATCCCTTTTCTTGAACATGATGATGCAAACAGAGCTTTGATGGGATCGAATATGATGAGACAATCTGTCCCTTTAATCAGACCTGAAGCTCCTTATGTTGGAACTGGAATTGAAAAAGTTGTAGCCAGAGATTCTAGAGTGTTAATAAATGCTGAAGGTGATGGTATCGTTGAAGCTGTTGATTCTAGAGAGATTGTTATAAAATACGATAGAACTGAAAATGATCGACTAATAAACTTTGATGACGAAATAAAAACATACAAATTAATAAAATTTACAAAAACAAACCAAAATACTTGCATAAACCTTAAACCTATAGTTAGAAAAGGCGACAGAGTATCTAAAGGACAGGTTTTGTGTGAAGGATATGCAACGCAAAATGGAGAATTAGCATTAGGACGAAACCTTAAAGTAGCTTTTATGCCATGGAAAGGTTATAATTTTGAGGATGCTATTGTTATCTCTGAAAGAGTTGTTAAAGAAGATTTATTTACATCTTTACATATTGAAGAATTTGTTCTCGAAGTTAGGGATACTAAAAGAGGTTTAGAAGAATTAACTGCAGACATTCCTAATGTTAGTGAAGAGGCTACAAAAAATCTTGATAATAATGGAATGATTCGCGTTGGTGCAGAAGTTGTCCCTGGCGATATATTGATAGGTAAAATAACACCAAAAGGAGAAACAGATCCAACTCCTGAAGAAAAATTGCTAAGAGCTATTTTTGGAGATAAAGCTGGAGACGTAAAAGATGCTTCTTTAAAAGTACCACCTTCTGTAATGGGTGTTGTAATTGATAAAAAACTTTTCAATAGAGCGGTAAAGGATAAAAAAGCTAAATTAAAAGAAAAAGATATTATATTTAAAATAGAAGAAGATTTAGAAAAAAATCTAAGTGAATTAAAATCTAATTTAATAGATAAATTACTAATACTTGTAAACAGTAAAATATCTAATGGTGTTAATAATAATTATAAAGAAGTTATTATTCCAAAAGGTGTTAAATTTACTCAAAAAATATTAATATCTGTTGATTATACTAATATTAATCCTAATAAATGGACTACGGATAAAGAAAAGAATGATTTAATTAAAAGATTAATTCATAATTATACCGTTAAATATAAGGAAATATTAGGTGGATATAATAGAAAAAAATTCAACCTAACTGTTGGAGATGAACTCCCTAGCGGAATAGTTCAAATGGCAAAAGTATATGTTGCTAAAAAACGTAAGCTAAAAGTTGGTGATAAAATGGCTGGACGACATGGAAATAAAGGTATAGTTGCTAAAATCGTTAGAGCTGAAGACATGCCTTTCCTTGAAGATGGAACTCCTGTCGATATAGTATTAAACCCTCTTGGCGTACCTTCTCGTATGAACCTTGGTCAAATATATGAATCAATTCTTGCATGGGCAGGAATGGAGTTGGGCTTAAAATTTGCTACTCCAATATTTGATGGAGCAACTCCTGAAGAAATAAATGCTTATGTAACAAAAGCAGGATTACCTGAATATGGAAGAACTTATTTGTATGATGGTTGTACAGGAAAAAAATTCGAACAACCAGCTACTGTTGGTGTGATTTATATGATGAAATTAGGACACATGGTTGATGATAAAATGCATGCAAGATCAATTGGACCTTATTCTTTAATAACTCAACAACCTTTAGGTGGTAAAGCTCAGTTCGGAGGTCAAAGATTTGGAGAAATGGAAGTTTGGGCATTAGAAGCTTTTGGTGCTGCAAATATTCTTCAAGAAATACTTACGTTCAAATCGGATGATGTTACAGGTAGAGCAAAAGCTTACGAGGCTATTGTGAAAGGTGAAAATTTACCTCCTGCCGGTGTTCCTGAATCCTTTAAAGTACTAATACATGAACTAAGAGGACTTGGTTTAAATATAACATTTGATTAAAATTTCAAAAATTTAATATTGAAAATTTAATATGATTCAAAAAAAAGATTTTAACGTTAAAAGTAATTTTTCTAAAGTTACAATAAATTTGTCTTCTCCTGAAATGATTTTAGAACGTTCAAGTGGAGAAGTTTTAAAACCTGAAACAATAAATTATAGAACATACAAACCAGAAAGAGATGGATTGTTTTGTGAAAGAATTTTTGGACCAGTAAAAGACTGGGAATGCCATTGTGGAAAATATAAGCGTATAAGATACAAAGGTATTGTTTGTGATAGGTGCGGAGTTGAAGTTACTGAAAAAAAGGTAAGAAGAGAAAGAATGGGACACATAGAATTGAGAGTCCCTGTTGCTCATATTTGGTTTTTCAGAACATTGCCAAGCAAAATTGGAGCTTTATTAGGATTTGCTTCTAAGAAATTAGATATGGTTATTTATTATGAAAAATATGTAGTAATAAATCCAGGAATAAAAAAAGATGATGGAATTACAATGGGTGATTTCCTTAGTGAAGATGAGTATTATAAAATAATCGAATCTTTACCAAGAGAAAATAGTTTACTTGAAGATGATGACCCTAATAAATTTATTGCAAAAATGGGTGGGGAGGCTTTATATGAATTACTTTCAAGAATTAATTTAGATGAATTATCTTATGATTTAAGATTTAAAGCCAACAAAGAAACTTCTCAACAAAGAAAAAACGAAGCATTAAAACGACTTCAAGTAGTTGAAGCTTTTAGAGATGCTAATTTAAGAGTAGAAAACAGACCTGAATGGATGATTGTTAAAGTTGTACCTGTTATACCTCCCGAATTAAGACCTCTTGTTCCTCTAGATGGAGGCAGATTTGCTACATCTGATTTGAATGACTTATATCGTAGAGTAATTATCAGAAACAACAGACTAAAAAGACTTCTTGACATTAAAGCTCCTGAAGTAATTTTAAGAAATGAAAAAAGAATGTTGCAAGAAGCTGTGGATTCTTTATTTGATAATTCAAGAAAGGTTAGTGCCGTAAAAACTGACTCTAACAGACCTCTAAAATCATTAAGTGATAGCTTAAAGGGAAAGCAAGGACGTTTCCGTCAAAACTTATTAGGAAAAAGAGTTGACTACTCGGCACGCTCTGTTATTATTGTTGGACCTGAATTAAAAATGCACGAATGTGGTTTACCTAAAGATATGGCGGCTGAATTATACAAACCTTTTATTATTAGAAAACTATTAGAAAGAGGTATTGTAAAAACAGTTAAATCTGCAAAAAAAATAGTTGATAGAAAAGATTCTGTAGTATGGGATATTTTAGAAAATGTTTTAAAAGGGCATCCTGTAATGCTAAATAGAGCTCCAACTCTTCACAGACTTGGTATTCAAGCTTTTCAGCCTAAACTTATTGAAGGTAAAGCTATTCAATTACATCCTTTAGTTTGTACTGCATTTAACGCTGACTTTGATGGTGACCAGATGGCTGTTCATTTACCTTTAGGTAATAATGCTATACTTGAAACTCAATTATTAATGCTTGCTTCTCATAATATATTAAATCCTGCAAATGGAGCTCCAATAACCGTTCCTTCTCAGGACATGGTATTAGGATTATATTACATGACTAAGGAGAGAAAAAGTACTCCCGAAGAAAAAATAAAAGGGGAAGGAATATCTTTTTACTCTTCTGAAGAAGTAATTATTGCTTATAATGAAGGTCGAATAAACTTAAATGCTTCAATAAAAGTTAGAGTACCTATTAAGGAAAATAAACAAATTGTAACAAAGCTTATTAAAACTACCGTAGGTAGAGTATTATTTAATGAAGTTGTTCCGAAAACTTATGGATATATTAATGAAGTTTTAACTAAAAAATCATTAAGAGATATTATTGGTGATATTTTAAAAGAAACATCTGTAGATCAAGCTGCAGACTTCCTTGATAATATTAAAAACTTAGGATTTAAAATGGCTTTTGAGGGGGGACTTTCTTTTAACTTACAAGATTTAAAAATACCAGAGGTTAAAACATCTCTTATTAAAGATTCGCATGCAAAAGTTGACGAAATAATGTCTAACTACAACATGGGATTTATTACTAATAATGAGCGAAAAAACCAAATAATTGATGTTTGGACAAACACTAATGCGAAACTGACTCATACTGTTATTAATGAAATAACTAGTGACAGACAAGGTTTCAATCCTGTATTTATGATGCTTGATTCTGGGGCGAGAGGTTCTAAAGAACAGATTAGACAGCTTTGTGGAATGAGAGGATTGATGGCTAAACCTCAAAAATCAGGCTCTTCTGGAGATGAAATTATTGAAAACCCTATTTTGTCTAACTTTAAAGAAGGTTTATCTGTTCACGAATACTTTGTCTCTACTCACGGTGCAAGAAAAGGTTTAGCAGATACTGCTTTAAAAACTGCTGATGCTGGATATTTAACAAGAAGATTAGTTGATGTTGCTCAGGATGTCATAATATCTGAAGAAGATTGTGGAACACTTAGAGGAATAACAATTTCTGCATTAAAGAAAAATGAAGATATCGTAGAAAAATTATATGATAGAATTTTAGGACGTGTTACTCTTCATGATGTTTACAATCCTTTAACTGGAGATATTATTGCATATGCAGGTGAGGAATTAACAGAAGAATTGTGCAAGCAAATAGAAAATTCTCCAATAGAAGAAGTTGAAATACGTTCAGTATTAACTTGTGAATCTAAAAAAGGTGTATGTGCTAGATGTTATGGTCGTAATTTAGCAACAGGACGAATGGTTGATAAAGGAGAGGCGGTTGGAGTTATTGCAGCTCAATCAATTGGTGAGCCTGGAACTCAGCTTACTTTAAGAACATTCCACGTTGGGGGAACTGCTTCTAATACTGCAATAGTATCTGAAACTTCTGCAAAATATGATGGAATAATTCAAATAGATGAATTAAGAACAGTTAAATATAAAAATAAAGAAGCAGGCAATACTTATGACATTGTTATTGGGCGTTCTGCTGAAATGAGAATTATTGATGCAAATACTAAGCATATATTAACAACTGGTCATATTCCTTATGGTTCTAAATTATATTTTAAAGATGGTGATGCTATAAAAAGAAATGATCTTATTTGTGAATGGGATCCTTACAATGCAGTTATTATTTCCGAACACCCTGGTAAAGTTAAATTTGAAAATATAATAGAAGGTGTTACATTTAAAGTTGAATCTGATGACCAAAGAGGTTACTTTGAAAAAGTAATTATCGAAAGTAGAGATAAAACGAAAAACCCTTCTATAAAAATAGTTTCATCAACAGACGAAGTTATTAAAATTTACGATATTCCTGTTGGATCTCATATTTTTGCTAATGATGGTGATAAATTATTAGCTGGAGATATATTAGTTAAAATTCCTCGTTCTATAGGAAAATCAGGAGATATAACGGGCGGTTTACCTCGTGTAACCGAATTATTTGAAGCTCGCAATCCTTCCGATCCAGCTGTAGTTAGTGAAATGGATGGAGTTGTTAGATATGGAAAAATAAAAAGAGGTAATAGAGAGATTATTGTTCAAGCAAAAACAGGAGAAGAAAAAACTTATTTAATTCCTTTGTCAAAGCAAATTTTAGCACAAGAAAATGACTATGTTAAAGCTGGTGTACCATTGTCTGACGGAGCTATAACTCCTTCTGATATATTATCAATAAAAGGTCCAACCAAAGTACAAGAATATATAGTTAATGAAGTTCAAGAAGTATATCGTTTACAAGGCGTAAAAATAAACGATAAGCATTATGAGGTTATTGTTAGGCAGATGATGAAAAAAGTTGAAGTACAAGACCCTGGTGATACTAAATTCTTGGAAGGGGAAGTGGTTAGTAAGTTTGAATTTATGGATGAAAATGATAACTTGTTTGGAAAAAAACTTGTTGAAGATCCTGGAAATTCTGAATTAAAGGCTGGTCAAATAATTTCCGCAAGAAAATTAAGAGATGAAAATTCTTTATTAAAAAGAAATGCAAAGAAACTTATAGTAGCAATTGATGCTCTTCCTGCAACATCAAAACAAGTTTTACAAGGAATAACAAAGGCTTCTTTGCACACAAAAAGTTTCTTGTCTGCAGCATCTTTCCAAGAAACAACAAAAGTTCTGAGTGAAGCTTCGATTGCAGGAAAAGAAGACTACTTATTAGGTTTGAAAGAAAATGTATTGGTTGGTCATTTAATACCAGCAGGTACAGGTCTTAGAGAATATGATGATGTAGTTGTTGGTTCCATGGATGAATATCAAGCTCTTCTTGAATCAAAAGCAGAAATAAACTCAAAAAAGAAAGTATTAACTTAAAATTTTTAAATAATGAATAATGATAATAATCCAAATAATGAAGGGCAAATAAATATTGAATTATCTGAAGAAGTAGCAGAAGGTATTTATTCTAATTTAGCAATAATAACACATTCTTCTTCTGAATTTGTTATAGATTTTGTTAGAATTATGCCTGGTGTTCCTAAAGCTAAAGTAAAATCAAGAATTGTACTAACGCCTGAACATGCTAAACGATTATTATTAGCCTTAAAGGAAAATATTTCTAAATTTGAAGCTAACGCTGGGAATATAAAAGTTGATGAAGTAAACCCTATGAATTTAAATTTTGGGGGGCAAATTCCTCAAGCATAAGCCGTAATTTAAAAAATACTTAAACCTGTCAATATTGCTATACAACCTTTATTGACAGGTTTTTTTTATTCATCTAATTTTTAGATGATAACATTTTCTTCATCAGAAAAAGAATAATAATTACTGTCGCTTATTATTATATGGTCCAATAACCTCATATCTAAAAGTAGTGCCGCATCTTTAATTTTTTGAGTTACTTGTATATCCATTTTACTTGGAATAACATTTCCTGATGGATGATTATGGCAAACTACTATTGATACAGCTGAATTAAGTATTGCTTCCTTTAGTATTTTTCTGATATCTACAGTTGTACTATTTATTCCTCCTGCACATATTTTTGATGATTTTATTATTTTATTTGAGGTATCAAGGTATATTGCCCAAAACTGTTCATATATCTCACCACATAACTTAGGATGCATATATTTATAAATATCTCTACTTGATTGTAATTGTGTTTTTTCTTCTATTTCTTCTTCATTTCTTCGTCTTGCTATTTCAAGTGCGGCGATTATAGATATAGCCTTTGCTTCTCCTATTCCATCAAAGCGTTTTAATTCTTCAATGGTGTATTTTGCTAAATTATTTAATTTGGATTGAACTTCAGAGAGTATTTCTTTAGATAAATCTACTGCATTTTTATTTCTGTTCCCACTACCTATTATTATTGCTATAAGCTCAGTTTTACTTAATCCTTCTACTCCAATCCGTAATAACTTTTCACGTGGGCGATCATCTTCACTCCAGTCTTTTATATTTAATTTTTTATTATCCTTCATTAATCTTAAATTTACATAAATTTATAATAAAATGTAAATATAATATAATTTTGATAATGAACTGTAATTTTATGTTAATTTAAGTTCTGCAAATTTACTTTATCAATAAATATCTCTTTCATGGATGGTAATACCTCTTTGAAAGAAACAATTTCCCCTATTTGCATTGCTTTATTTAGTAAAACATTAGGAGATTGAGAATTATTAAGTTTTATTTTTAGTTGATGAAAGTTTTTTGTAGTGCTTTGCTCTATTATTGCAGAGTTATCTAACTCAAAATTAGAAGCAATGAAGTTGTCTGAATAAAATGACATTTCATATAAATTTAATTTATTTTCCTGTTTAATCTTTTCTACAGCACCTTCTAATATTACTTGAGAATTGTTGATTAAAGCTATGTTATCGCAAAGTTCTTCAACTGATTCCATATTGTGAGTAGATAATATTATAGTTGCTCCGTTTGCCCTAAGATTCAATATTTCGTCTTTCAATAGCTGAGTGTTAATAGGGTCAAATCCGCTAAAAGGCTCATCAAAAATTAATAACTTAGGCTCATGAAGGATTGTAATTATAAATTGTATTTTTTGTTGCATTCCTTTTGATAGCTCTTCAACTTTTTTATTCCACCAAGATTCGAGATTGTATTTCTCAAAATAATATTTTAGTTTTCGAAGTGCTTCTGGTTTAGATATTCCTTTTAATTGAGATAAATATAGAGATTGTTCTCCAACTTTCATTTTCTTATACAATCCTCTTTCCTCTGGAAGGTAACCTATTTGATTAACATGTAGTGAAGATAGAGGGGCTCCTTGAAATAGAATTTCTCCTTTATCTGGAGCGGTAATTCTATTGATAATTCTAATAAGAGTGGTTTTTCCCGCACCATTAGGTCCTAATAATCCAAATATTGTTTTTTCAGGAACATTTATACTTACATCATTTAAAGCTACATGATTTGCATAAGCTTTAGAAACATTTTTTGCTTCAAATATATTCATGCTTAAACTATTTAATGTTTAGTGAAAGAAGTCTTTCATTCGTGAAAATATATTTTTATCCTTTGTTGTAGGATTTGGTTTGAAATTATCTGAGTTTTTCAACTTTTCAAGAACAATTTTTTCCTCTTTAGATACAGATTTAGGTACCCAAACATTTATGTTTATAAGTAAATCGCCTGTATTATATCCGTTAACTTCAGGAATTCCTTTTCCTTTAAGGCGTAATACTTTTCCTGGAAGTGTACCTGGCTCTATTTTAATTTTAGCACGCCCATCAATGGTAGGAACTTCAATTGTGCTTCCCATAACAGCATCAGGAAAACTAATAAAATGCTCGTAAACCAAGTTTATTCCATCTCTTTGTAAGTCTGCATGCTCTTCTTCTTCTATAACAACAATTAAATCACCAGGTATTCCTCCTCGAGCAGCTGCATTTCCTTTCCCGTTTAGAGATAATTGCATACCTTCTGTTACGCCAGCAGGGATATTTATGCTAATAACTTCCTCTTCTTTAACAATACCATTTCCAAAGCAAGTGGTGCATTTTTCACTAATAATTTTTCCTTCACCTCCACAATGAGGACAAGTCGATGTAGTTTGCATTTGCCCTAGCATAGTGTTGGCTATGCGGGTTACATAGCCTGAGCCTTTGCATGTTGTACAAGTATTATATGCCGAGCCATGTTTTGCACCTGTCCCATGACAAGTCTTACATTCAACATATTTGTTAACTTTAATTTTCTTTTCTACACCTTTAACAACTTCCTCTAATGTGAGTTTTACTCGAACTCTTAAATTAGTGCCTCTATTAACTTTTTTAGTCCTACCACCTCGTGAGCCTCCGCCTCCGCCAAAGCCAAAATCTCCAAATATATCACCGAAAGAGCTGAATATATCATCCATAGAAAAACCGCCTCCACTAAATCCTCCGCCTCCACCAAAACCGCTTCCCATGCCTGCATGCCCAAATTGGTCATATCTTTTTCTTTTTTCTGAATCTCTTAAAACATCATAAGCTTCTGCCGCTTCTTTAAATTTGTCTTCAGCAGCTTTATCTCCTGGATTTTTATCTGGGTGATGCTTTAATGCAGCTTGTCTATATGCTTTTTTAATTTCATCATCGGTTGCATTTTTAGCAATGCCTAATATTTCGTAATAATCTCTTTTTGCAGATGACATGATCTCTCTCTCTTTTTTTAATTACCAATAATAACTTTTGAGAATCGGATAACTTTCCCATTCATTAAATATCCTTTTTGCACTTCATTAATTACTTTTCCTTTCATATCTTCTGATGGAGCTGGGCTTTGTGTTATTGCTTCGTGCATATCCGTATCTAAAGGCATACCTATAGAATTAATAGGTTCAACTCCATTTTGAGAAAGAAAATCTTTAAATTTATTAGTAATTAAATTTAGCCCCTCCATAACAGCTTCAATATTAGCTGAACTATTTATAGATTTTTCAGCTCTTTCAAAATCGTCTAATATATTAATTAAAGATTTAATAATATTTTCTCCTGCTATATTCATAATGTCCATTTTTTCCTTAGCAGTGCGTCTTTTATAATTATCAAATTCGGAAAAGAGTCTTAGAAATTTTTCTTGCAACTCTTCATTTTTTTGCTTTAAATCATTAATTATTAGTTCGTAGCTCTCGGAAGTGATTTCATCTTCTATTATATTGTTATTTTCATTAGCAACCTCATTTACATCTTCTGATTCATGGGTTGAAATATCATTTTCAACAATGTTTTCTTTGTTCATCGCTTTTCTTATATTTTTTAAATTTATTTTAAAATTTGATAACATCCGATTTTCATATACAAAATGTTTGCCAACAAAATTTGTCAGCCAATTTGTCATTTTTTTGCAAATATAATCTTTTAATTTATAGGATTTATATTAAATTAATATTTTGACAACACAAGTTCTAAATAAATTATTTAAAAATTTATTTAGAACTTGATAATTTTTATTTTTCTTAATTTCTTTTGTATTGATTCGAAGTTGAAGCCCATTTATGTATTATTTGTTTATTTTTTATAACTAATTTGATATAATCTATTACTTATAGCTAGAATAATGGGCAAAAAAAAAGAGAATATTTTCATATTCTCTTTCAAAAAAAACAAAAAAAAATTAACCACCAATCTGTACTCTAAAGAATTTAACAACTTTTAATTCGTTGTTAGTTTCTTGTAAATATTGTCTGATAGTTTTTTTATTATCTTTAATAAATTCTTGATTTAAAAGCGTATTCTCATTAAAGAATTTATTTAATTTACCAATAGCTATTTTTTCTGCCATTTCTTCTGATTTTCCTTCAAGTTTTATTTGTTCCTTAGCTATTTCTATTTCCCTATTTATAGTATCTTGTGAAACATCTTCTTTATCTATTGCAATTGGCGACATTGCTGCAATTTGCATAGCTAAATCTTTTCCTACTTGTCCTATATTGTTAACATTTTTGTTAAAACCAATTAATGCAGTAATTTTATTTCCATTATGATTATAAAATGTAACATAATCAGCTTCCATTGACTCAAATCTTGATATCTCAATCTTTTCCGCAATTTTACCTATCAATTCATTAATTCTATCTCCAACTGTAATATTTCCTATTTTTTGTTGTTTTAGTGTTTCTATATCACTAATATTATTGTTTAAAATAATATCAGCTACATTTTCAGTAAACGCCCTAAACTCTTCATTCTTTGCAACAAAGTCAGTTTCACAATTTACAGCTACAACAACGCCTCTTTTATTATCACTAGATACTTTTCCTATAACACAACCCTCTGTAGCTTCTTTATCTGCTCTTTTATTTGCAACTTTTTGCCCTTTTTTTCTTAGGTTATCTATTGCTCTATCAATATCTCCTTCACTTTCAACTAATGCGTTTTTGCAATCCATCATTCCTGCACCAGTTATTTGTCTAAGCTTGTTTACATCAGCAGCAGTAATATTTGCCATAATTTTTAAATTTTTGTTAAGTATAATTATTTTTTCTTATTTAACCCTGGTGTTATTCTCTTTTTTGGTTTTTTTGCATCCTTATCTATTGAATCTTTATCATCTGTAGAATCCAAATCTTTCTTTAATGTTTTTCTTAACCTTGCAGCTTTATCTTCTGCGGTTTCTTCTGGATCAATAATCATTTCAACAGACTTTGGTACAATTTTTAAATTTTCATCTGAAAGTTGATCATCTTTTTCATCTTGCATTTTTTCTTTATCAAATTTTCTTTCTGCAAGACCTTCTTCTATTGCTTCTACTATTTTTTTCATTATAATAGATATTGATTTTGACGTATCATCATTTGCTGGTATTGCAAAATCAACTGAAGTTGGATCTGAATTAGTATCAACTATAGCAAAAGTTGGAATGTTTAATTTTTTTGCCTCTGCTACTGCAATTTTCTCTCTAGTTATATCAACTATAAATAATGCAGCTGGCAAACGGGTCAAATCATTAATACTTCCAAAGTTTCTATCTAATTTTGATTTTTCACGTGTTAACAATAATCTTTCTTTCTTATTAATGTTATTTTCTGTTTCTGATAATATCTTATCAATAGAAGACATTTTCTTTACAGCTTTTCTTATTGTTACAAAATTTGTAAGCATACCTCCTGGCCATCTTTCTGTAACAAAAGGCATTTTTACTGATTGAAGAGAATCTGCTACAATATCTTTTGCTTGTTTCTTTGTTGCTACAAATAATATTTTTTTGCCAGATTTTGCTATTTGTTTTATAGCAGCAGCAGCTTCATTTGCTTTAACAATAGTTTTATTAAGATCAATGATATGAATACCGCCTCTTTCCATGAATATATAAGGTGCCATTTTTGGGTTCCATTTTCTTTTTAAATGCCCAAAGTGTGCGCCAGCTTCTAATAAATCTTGATGTGTTAATTCTGTCATATAAATTATTAAAAATAATATTAACGTTTGCTAAATTGAAATTTCTTCCTTGCTTTCTTTTGACCTGGTTTCTTTCTTTCAACCATTCGTGGGTCACGGGTTAGTAAACCGTTTTGCTTTAGTATAGGTCTATTTTCTAAATCTATTTTACATAAAGCTCTAGATATTCCAAGCCTTAATGCTTCTGCTTGACCTTTAAATCCACCACCAGCAATATTAGCTTTAATGTCAAAATTATTAACATTATTAGTTAATGTCATGGCTTGGTTTACAACATACTGAAGGACTTCTGTTGGAAAGTAAACTTTATAATCTTTATGATTAACTGTAACACTACCTGTTCCTTCTTTAATATAAACTCTTGCTACAGCAGTCTTTCTTCTTCCTATTGCGTTAATTATATCCATAATTTATATTATTGTATTTAATTTAATTTCTCTTGGTTGTTGTGCTGCATGAGGATGCTCAGAGCCTGCATATACCATTAAATTTTTTATTAATGCATTTCCTAACTTATTCTTAGGCAACATACCTTTTACTGCTTTTTCAACAGGAAATATAGGTTTCTTTTTTATTACATCTTCAAATATTGCTATTCTCTGACCACCAGGATAACCAGTGTACCTTATATATTCTTTTTGAGATGCTTTTTTGCCTGTTAGTTTAATTTTATCAGCATTAATAATAATAACCTTATCTCCACATTCTATATATGGCGTATAATAAGGCTTATTTTTACCTCTAATTAGGCTTGCAACTACAGATGATAGTCTTCCAAGAATCTGATTTTCTGCGTCTATTAGCAACCACTCTTGGTTTATAACTTTTTTGGTTGCTGGCAATGTCTTATAACTTAATGTATCCACTTCTATTTCAAATTTAAACTTTCTTAAAAATTGGACTGCAAAATTAGTTTATTTTTTTTTACTAACAAATTTTTATTAATTTTTTTATTTTTATTATTTAACATTATTGATTTAAATAATTTTCAATATATTATAGTAAATGTTTTTAATAGAGCTTAAGTATCTATTTATCACAACTATTATGTCTCTTTTTTGTTGACAAAAAATATCTTTAAAATCTATTTTATTAAAAAAAAAAGCCATACTATTTTTTAGTATGGCTTTTTTAATAACCTCAAAAAGTTAAAAATAATAAAAAGAGGTTCTAAATTAGTTAGTTTTTGATTATTTTTTTAACTATATTTCCATTTAATGTTTCAATCTTAAGAGTATAAACACCATTTGCTATATTTTCTGTGTTTATATTTTTATTAACTGAAGTGCCATTACTTTTAACAGTTTCATTGTAAATAATTCTTCCTGTGATATCAGAAATGATAATATTAACATTACCAGAATTAACCATATCAAAAGAAATATTTAATTGCTCGTTTATTGGCATAGGATAAACAGAAAGAGAGGCTTTTATTTGTTCTATTTCATTTAAGCTAGTTATAGCTGTTGTTGCTATTGAGGTGCAAGTTGTTCCTATTTTGGTTACTGTAACGGTGTAATTTGTTGTAGCTGTAGTTGTTGGGTTTACGGTAATACTTTGTGTTGTAGCATTAGTACTCCATAAATAAGTTGCATCTAAGCTAGGAAAAGCTGTAAGTGTAACACTTTTATCATTATTTACTGTTTTTGATATGCTAGCAGAAATATTACAAGCGCCATTATCATTAGCTAATACAACCATTGTTGCAGTTGCTGTGCATGTTGTTCCTATTTTAGTTACAGTAACATAATAAGTTGTGTTTTCCGTTGGTTTATTTATTGTAATATTTTGAGTTGTAGCTCCTGTGTTCCAATTGTAAGTTGCTCCAATATTTGGTAATGCATCCAATGTAACTGTAGTTGTATTTACTGTTTTTGTTATACTTGCTGTTAAATCACACACATTTGGATTGCAATCAGTTTTTACTGTTATGTATAAACTATCATAAGCCATACATTCGTCTGTAACAATGGTAACATATAATTTTTTAGAAGAAGTTACTATTCCTTTTATATTATTACCTATTATATAATTATTATCCACAATACTGTCACTCCATGCAACAATTGGATTTGTTAGGTAACTTCCTGTAAATGTCGCATTCAATAAAACTGAATCGCCAGAACAAACTGTTAAATCACTACCTGCATTAATTACTACATCGCAAAAATCTAATTTCACACCTATAGCAAGATTAATACTAACACCAAAATCACTACTAATATCTCCGTAAGCTAAATCTCCACTTTCTGTAAAATTATAATATATATTTTGCTCAGAATAGTTATTCCCTCTTACACCATCTTTTGTTGAAGCAATAATGATTTCATCATCTAAAGATGTTGATCCAGTATAATCATCGTAAAAAACACCAACATAATATTCTCCAGCAACTTCAACAATACTGTCAAAATCAAATCTGGTGTATCCTTCTCCATTATTAGGGTAAACAGATGTATTGTTTAGTTTTATATCTTTATATTGAATAATTTTTGACCCTCCTAGTAATTTTCTATCTTTATCTAAGACAAAAGCGTACATGTTTTTGTCTTGATTAGTAAGTTTGATGCCTCCAAACAAAACAAAAACACTTTTTACTTTTGCTGTTTTTGTAACGTTATATTTTTCTGCAAACCCAATATCTCCATATTCATTGTGTCCAAAAACAGGATAATAAAAATTTATTGTATCATTAAAATCCCATGATTGTATAATAGAATCCGAAACTCCAAATACTTGCTCTTTATCATACTTGTTAAATTGAGCAAATGAGGTTGACATTATGGCAAATGCCATAACAAATAGTAATAAAATTTTTTTCATAGTTTTTTGTTTAAGTTAAAAAAATAAGTTTAATGTGCAAAGATAAAAAAAATAAAAGAACGCGTAAGTTAAAAATTTTATTTTTTTGACATTTACAAACAATTAATAGTTAATAATTGCAGATATTATAAATTAAATTTCGCGTTAAATTAGTGAAATAAAAAAAGTTATTATCTTAGCTTTTTATTTTATGTAACAAAACTAAACTAACATGAAAAAGTATTTAAAGGTATTTATTTTTATTTTGGTATTTTTTATTATAAATACAAGTATTGCTCAGATAATAAAAGATGTAAAAGGCAAAAAACTTATAATATTTAATGACATGAGCCAATGTGAGCCAAAATCTGCAATAAGTGATAAGCAAAATTTATATAATTGGCGTGCAGTTGATTTTGAAACAATAGATAGCTTAGCTCAATACAACATTAAAGGGAAAATGCTTATGGCAGATCCAGAAAACAATGCTCCTGATATAACGTTAAAGCTCAATCAGAAAGGTTGGTATTCAATATTTGTTGGGTTATTTCGAATTTATCCAGATGATGGTATTAGGCTTAAGTTAACAAATGATAAGGCGACCGTTTTTGTTAAAGCAGATAATGCTTATGAATATATAGACGAGGTGTTTTGGAAAAATGCAGAGTTAACAGGACAAAATTTAATAATAAAGAAACCTTTTAATAATCAAGGTACTGCTTATATAGCTTATGTTAAATTAGTGCCTTTAGATAATAAAGAAATAGAGCAAATAAAAAAGGACGCTGAGAATAATAGTAACAAACGACTTATTGCTCTTAATGATGGCCATGGAATATTTTATAGTAAAAAACCTGAAAGTGAAGAGGCTATTTTAGAGGATGTCGAACCATATAAAAATACGGATTTTGATAAGTTATATTGGTGTGTAGGTGCGGGGGGAGATGTGTTTACATACCCTACTAGTTTGGGTAAAGTTTATGGAGATAATATGGAGTCTTATCCTAGAGATGGAGATAGAACAATTGCTGAGTCAATGAAAATATTGAATAGTAAAGGTATAAACTCGGTTAAGGAAGTTGTTGGTTATGCTAAAGAGAATGGATTGAAGATATATTTAAGTTTGCGTATGGAGGCATTCATGTGTCATCAGCCTTGGGATGGTATTTTTAATGGATATTTTTATGATAATAATCCTCAATTAAGATGCAAGGATATTGATGGTAGCGAAATAGCAAGAATGAGTTTTGCTTATGATGCCGTTCAAAATTTTATTATAAATATATTTAAGGAATTTGCTAGTTATAATATTCATGGAATAAGCATGTTATACACTAGAGGTGCTCCTTATTTGCTTTATGAGGAGCCAATTATCAAAGGTTTTATTGCAAAATATAATATAAATCCTCGAACATTAAAAGAGGATGATGAACGCTTGCTTAATTATAGAAGCGAATTTATGGATAATTTTATGCGAAAAGTAAATCTTACTTTAGATTCTATTTCAAAGAATACAGGCAAAGAAAGGATAAAAATATCTGTTCACGGTTTGAATGATTATAAAAACAATCATTTCTTTGGGCTAAACATAGAAAAATGGGCTAAAGAAAAAATGATTAATGAAGTTGTTGCATATCCATGGAATGGCGGAGTGATTGATGTTGATTATTATGTGAATATTACGAAAAACACTAATTGTTCTTTGTATGTTGAAATGATGCCTCGCAGTATGCCTCCTGCTAAATATAAAGAAAAAGCTGAAGAACTATACAAAAAAGGAGTATATGGTCTTAGTTTTTGGGACACTAATAGCCGACATCCTAAATTGACGCAATGGAGTATGATTAGACGTCTAGGACATAAGGATGAATTAGAAAAGTGGGATGATGGAAACGGCACTTACTTTAAAAAAATACGTTTAAAATATATAGGGCAATACAGAGTGGATAAATATCCTCCAGGCGATTGCTATTAAGAATTTACAAACAATGGCATTGCAATGCTTAAGAGCTTTATTGGGAGCGTTTAATTAAAAATTATGTGGTTTTTTGTTTTATTGTGTAGAAATATAAAATAACTAAAATTGTCATAAAACTTGTAATTAAAAATGTAGCACCTGCTCCAAAATTATACCATATTAGACCAGCTAAAGAGCTTGCAAGCATAGTGAAAATGCTTTGAAAGGCTGAGTATGTTCCTATTGCTGTTGCCGTTTCTTCTTTCTTGGTTATATTACTTATCCATGCTTTTGATATTCCTTCAGTTGATGCAGCATAAATGCCATAAAGGAAAAATAATCCAGTTATAATATATAAATCCGAGCTTAAACCCATACCTAAATAAACTATTGCAAATATTAATAATCCAAACGTAAACATTTTTTTTAATCCTATTTTGTCTGCAATAATTCCTATGGGAAAACTAAATAAAGCATAAATGAGATTGTAAAAAATATAGACACCTATAACCATTGAATCAGAAAGTCCTGCTTGTTTTGCTTTTAATAATAAAAAAACATCAGAACTATTAAATAAAGTAAATCCTAAAAGACCTATTATTACTTTTCGATACATTGACGAGCTTTCCTTCCAATAATTTAAAAAGGAAAAAAATGACGTTTTTTTTATAGCAGGAGTATTCAGTTTTTTGCTTTCTTTAAGATAAAATGAGGATAATACGGCTAAAAGCCCAGGAATAAATGCTATATAAAAAAGATTTTTATAATCTTTCGGGTGAAAATATAAATAGATTAAAGCAAATAATGGACCTAATACAGCTCCAAATGTATCCATAGCACGATGAAATCCAAATATTTTACCTTTTGTTTCTGGTGTTGCTTCGTCAGATAAGATTGCATCCCTAGCTCCTGTGCGAATTCCTTTGCCAAAACGATCTATTGTGCGAGCAAAGAAAATCCAAAGAGGATATACAAACAATGCCATCATAGGCTTAGAGATAGCACTAAAAGCGTAACCTATCTGAACAAATGGAACTCGCTTCCCTGAATTATCTGAAAACTTTCCAAAATATCCTTTGCTTAATCCTGCCGTTGCTTCTGCAATCCCTTCAAGAATACCAATAAGAACTATTGAAAACCCTATTGTTTTTAAATAAATAGGCATGATTGGGTATAACATTTCACTCGCCGTGTCGGTAAACAAACTAACTAATGATAATACCCAAACGGTTTTTGTTAAATGTTTCATGATTATATCAGCTTATTTATCATTTTGCATATTCACTTATAAATTTATTTGTTTTTATAACTTAATAGAATAATATTACATGTTATTTTAACATTTTTTTTATTCTAAAAGATAATTCACTCGGAATAAAAGGTTTTACGATATAATCATCAGCACCTAACTCAATGGATTCAATTTTGGTTGCCTCATTATTAATTCCAGAAAGTATTATAAAAGGTATTTTCTTTTCACTAAATTTTTGCCTAACATAAGATAGCAATTCTAATCCTTTAATATATGGCATCATAATATCAGAAATAATGAAATCTGCCTCTTGAGCACCTATAATTTCAATAGCTTTCTTCCCATCTTCTGCTGTTAAAACTTCAAACCCATCTTTTTTTAATCTGAATTTCAAAGCTTTTAATAACAAATTATCATCTTCACAAACTAATATTTTCATTTGCATTCCTGTTTTTTGCAAATGTACATTATTATTTTTTTTAACTTTAGATAATAAATAACCATTATTGTCCAAAATTGGGAGTGTTCAATAAACTGTATCGTCCTAAAATAGGTTTACACATAAAATTAGAATTAAGGAAAAATACTGTAAACTTTTTTAGGACAATACAGTTTGACAGTTGTTTGCTAATTATTTTTTGATACGTTGTCTTGTAACGATTTCAAATTATCTTATATTATACAAAAAATAAATTCTATTTTTTTATTTTGTTTGATGCCATATACAAATTTGAACACCATGCAATTAAAAAGTTTTAATTTTAAATATAATGGAAAGATTTTTTGTAATTAATCTACATCTCCTCTTTATAAAATATTTTGTAAAATTTTCTGCCTTTTTCGTCAGTGCCTTGCTCAATTAGTTCCCGATTCCCATGTATATAAATATGGAAGTTTTTATCAAGTTTTATTATACTTTTAAATGCTCGTGCTTGCTTTTTTACTGCACTTTCAGAAATATTAAAACTATCTACAATATCTATTTCTTGTTCTTTTTGATATGTGGTTTTATATTGATTAAATGTTTTGATTACCTCTGGTTGAGCAATCACCTCATTTGTAAACTCTTTCATATTAAAACTATCATTTTCTTTGAAAAACTTTACAGATTTATTTAGTAAATCTACTTGATCTGCTTTTGAAACATCAAAATGTTGAGGAAATTCTTTTGTAACAAAGTTTTTACATAAGGAAAGAACATTCTGAGTGTTATAATATTCATCTTTTCGTTGTCTTACATGAAGAAAATCATCTATCCAATAATGAGCCTCTGCACCTTTGTTTGTATTATCAATAACAGAAACAACATAACCTTTTTCTTTTCCAGTATTGAAAATTAAGCATCCTTTATCCAATTTGTTAATATTAACCCCTTTCTCACTTTCAATTTCGAAACCATCACCAGATGGTAAAACTTTTAGGAATGTATCTTTGTTTTCGGACTTAAAAAGCCCAATAGCAGATGTTGTCTCTCCATTAATAACGCTGTCTTTAAAATAAACAGTATAAAAATCGCCTCCTTTTATTTTAGGATGAATACTCTGTTCGTAAAGATGCTTGGCAAGACTATTAGATTGTTCAAAAAGAGTTTGAGGATTCTCGAAAATTTTTTCTGCATAAACAAAAACCTCATTTAAACTTAAATCACTATCATGATAAAAATTGAAATACTCTTCCGATTTGAAAGGAGTTAAAAAATAATTAGACAATAAGCTGTTAATACTTTCGTCTATATTTAGCAATGATTTTGACAATTTTATTCCTTCATCATTTAATTTATTGCCAACATTGTGAAGAGCTATAGTTGATATTTCAAATGTCATATTTTTTTATTTGCTTATGGTTTTTTAATGATTTAAATATAAATAGTTTTTCAAAAATAGTATTTTTTTAATATATAGTATTAAAAAAAAACGGTTCTATTGATGTCTCTTTTTTTTTTGTAGTTTATTAAAATTTTAACTTGCGTAAAAAACTTTTGCACTATGTTTTATAAATATATTATCTTTGTCAGGATAATATAATAATATAGCATGAATAATGATGTAGTCTTAAAGTTAGAAGGGGTATCGAAAAAATTTTGCAGATCATTAAAGCGTAGTTTGTTTTATGGTACAGTTGATTCAGCAAAAAGTATGATGCAAATAAATACTAATCAGGATAAGCTACGTAAATCAGAATTTTGGGCATTGAAAGATATAAACTTAGAATTAAGACGAGGAGAGGTTTTAGGACTCATAGGTCAAAATGGTTGTGGTAAAACTACACTATTACGTCTTATAAATGGAATATTTCCTCCTGACACAGGTAAAATTACAATAAACGGTCGCATTGGGGCTTTAATTGCAGTAGGCGCAGGGTTTCATCCACATATGAGTGGACGTGAAAATATATATTTAAACGGTACTATTCTAGGGATGAGTCGAAAGGAAATAGATTCAAAATATCAATCTATTGTTGACTTTTCAGAAATAGAGGAATTTATAGACGCTCCAGTTTCCACCTACTCAAGTGGTATGCATGTTAGACTAGGATTTTCCATAGCCATACATTCTACTCCAGACATATTATTGATTGATGAAATACTTGCAGTTGGAGATATGAAGTTTCACCAAAAATGTTTTGCAAAAATAGCTGAATTATTAAAAAAAGATGTAGCAGTAATATTTGTTTCTCATAATATTACAATGGTTCAAAAAATATGCAAAAATGGAGTAATGTTAAAAAAAGGAAGCATTTTAAATAAAGGTAAAATAGAAGATGTTATTGCCGATTATTATAATGACAATAATATTAATTTATTTTCAACCGATGAGTCAACTTCCGAAAATAAAAGTTCTTATGATATAAAGAATAATTACATTAAGTTTTTCAATAGCAAAGGAATAGAAACAAGAGAATTATATGCAGGAGAGGATATTATTGTGATAATGAACTTTAATATGAAAATGGCATTAAATAACATTACAATAAATTTCAGTATGTCAAGTGATGAATTCACATATCATGGCTATTCAAGTTGTTATGATAAAATTGTATTTAAAGAGTTGAACAATGATACTATTGTGAAACTTACAATAAAAAAACCATATTTATCGTCAGGAAATTATAATTTATCTATTGGAATTTGGGATGAAAACTTTATTGGTTGTTATTTTTGGGATTGGAAAACTATGGGACAAATAAAAATTACAAATTCAAATAAAATGCTTGGTCGTTTTCAATTTGAACATGAATGGGAAGTTATAAATGAATAAGAAATTACGAATATCATATAGTTTTTTAATAGGAGATTTGTTCCATTACGGTCATTTGATGATGCTAAAAAAGGCAAAGGAATCGTCAGATTTGCATATTTGCGGAATTATTTCTGATAATACAGTTGAAAAATGGATGTCACCAAAAATTTGTAATTACGAAGAACGTAGCAATGTGGTAAAAAGCATTACTTACGTTGACCATGTTATAGAGCAATCATCCATGGATCCTACGGATAATTTAAAAAAAATACATGAAGATTACCCTAATGCAAAAATATATTTAGTACAAAGTCATCATTTATGGGAAAACCTATTAGGTATTGATTATTTAAAAGAAATTAATGGTGAGGTAATATCTCATGATTTTTATCCAGAACTATCAAGAGATGAAATAAGTAAAAAATTTTATAAAAGCTTTTATGAAAAGAAAGTATTCTCAAGTGAAAATTCATTTAATGATATTCATATAAACAGCTCTGAGTACTACAAAACACATTTTACTAGTAAAGCAAACACATTAAAAAAACTTAAAAGTATATTAAAAAAATCTAAAATTGAACAAGAGTTTATATTTACTGTTGCTCAATGGCAATCTGATAAAGAAGAAATTATAACAAATATTATAAATATATATAAAAACACAAAAATCGTTGTACGAAGCTCTAATTTAAGCGAAGATACTGTTAATACATCCAATGCAGGATATTTTGAAAGTGTATTAAATGTAAATACAAATAAAAAAGAAATAGAAAAAGCGGTAATTTCGGTAATAGAAAGCTATAAAAAAAGCAACAGAGTTGACAATAATGATCAAATACTAATACAAAAACAAACAGAAAAAATAGCCATAAGTGGAGTTATATTGACTCGTAATTTAAATAATAACACTCCATATTATGTTATAAATTATGATGATAATACAGAAGACACGAGCAGTGTAACTAGTGGTATTGTTAATAAAAAGATAGAAATATTTAGAGGAATAAAAGATAATGAAATAAAAATAGAGTGGAAGAGCCTTATTAATTCTGTAAAAGAAATTGAAAGTATTTTTAAAGGAATAATACTTGACATCGAATTTGCAATAACTAAAGATAGTGAAATAGTTATTTTTCAAGTACGACCTCTTGCTGCTAATACTAAATTTATTTCTCCAGATGACGATTTTATAGAAGAAAAATTAGAAAAAGAAATAGAGCAATATTTGTTTAAAAGTAAAAAGAATGAAGAAAGCCTTATTTTAAGCGATATGGCATTTTGGAATCCTGCCGAATTAATAGGAGATCGTCCAGATTATCTTGATTATTCTTTGTTTAATTATCTAATAATGAAAGATTCATGGAATAAAGGTATTTGCAAAATAGGATATACAAAAATAGATGACAACTTATTATATCAAGTTCTAAATAAACCTTATGTAAACGTTAATTATTCTTTTCTTTCACTTTTGCCAGAAGCACTTTCTATTGACATAAAAAATAAACTAGTTAAACATTATATAAATAAGCTCAAAGCAAATCCTAGTTTGCATGATAAAGTGGAATTTGAAATAGTTGATAATTGTTTCACACTTGATACTCCAAATAGAATTAAGAACTTACCAGAAACCTCTTTTACAAGTAAAGAAAAATCACAAATAATTAATAGCTTAAAGTCATTAACAGAAACAATTGTTAATAATTATAAGTGTGATGTAAAAGATACTAATGCAAGCATCAATTTACTTTCGAAACAGTACGATGCAATAAAGTTAAATCCTTCAAAACAAATCAGTACAATTAAACAATTGATTGAAAACTGCAGAGAATATGGAGTAATTCCTTTTTGTACTATTGCACGAATGGCATTTATAAGCAAAAGTATTTTGCATAGCATAATGCAAAAAGGATACATTAAAGAAAATGAATATAATGAGCTTCTTAATAGTATTAATACTATTGCAAGTGACTTTGATCTGGATTATAAAAAATATTCAAAAGGAGCTATATCTTTAAATGAATTTATAAATAAATACGGGCATTTAAGACCTGGAACATATAATATAAAGTCACTACCATACTCATATATTTATAAAGAACAAAAAAACAAAAATACAGAAACTAGTATAGAAACTAAAATAAAATATAAAAACAGTATTGAGCTTAAAAATAAAATAGACAATGCTTTTAAAGACTATGAGCTAAATATTAGTTCTCAACAGTTTTTAGATTTTCTTATTGATTCTATAAAATTAAGAGAATATTATAAATTTATATACACTAAAAATATAAGTACAGCTCTTGAATTAATAGCTGAAATAGGAACAAAACAACATTTAGTTAGAGAAGACTTGGCATTTCTTGATTACAGCAATATTGTGAATCATACCTCAACATGTTCTGAATATGAATATTTTAAATTATGGGAACAATTAATAAAGTTTAGAAAATCTGATAATTTAATAAATAATCAGATATCATTACCTTCTCTAATTTTTGACTATAAAGATCTTCTAAATATTTCATATTATAATAGCAAACCAAATTTTATCACAGATATAAATATTAAAGGAGATGTTATATTGCTTGATAACAATGCTCATAAAAAGAATATAAAAGGAAAAATTGTTCTATTAGAAAAAGCAGATCCTGGATTTGATTGGATTTTTACTAAAAATATTAAAGGTTTAATAACCAAATATGGAGGAGTGGCATCTCATATGTCAATACGTTGTGCTGAGTTTAATATTCCAGCAGCTATTGGCTGTGGAGAGCTTTACCATACATTGATTAGTGCTAAAAATATTAATCTGAATTGTAAAGAAAAAACAATTATTATTAATGAATAACAATTTTATAATAATATCACAACGACATCAAAAGAATCAATATGGAGATTATACAGATTCTCTTGAAAACACTTATCTTGATTATTTTAGAAAATTAGGATACAGAATATTTCCTATTTCAAATATTGAAACAGATATAGAGGATATTGTAAATGCAATAAATCCTAAAAAAATAATCCTTTCTGGAGGAGATGATGTTAATCCTCAATTATATGGAAGAGAATATATAGAAGGTAGTCATATTTCTGTATACAGAGATATAACTGAAGCAAAATTGATAGATATAGCAATAAAAAAAAATATAGAATTATTAGGTATTTGTCGTGGTATGCAATTTATAAACGTTTATTTTGGAGGAAAATTAATTCAAAATATAGAACAAGAACTAAATATTAAAGGCCATAACAAAGGAAACAAACACAAAATAAAAATAACAGAAAATATTCAATTAGAGGATGTTGATATTAATGATGTTGTTAATTCGTATCATAATAGTGGTATAACAAAAAAAATTATTGGAAAAAATTTAAAAATATTTGCCACAGATGAAAATGGAATAATTGTGGAAGGAATTTACCATGAAAAATATAACATCAAAGGCATCCAATGGCATCCAGAGAGAAAACAAAAACTATAAGGTATATTTAAATCTCATATAACATGAAAGCAATAATATTAGCCGCTGGACGTGGCACTCGATTAAACAAATACACAGAAGATCTTCCAAAAGGAATGTTAAATTTTGCTGGTAAAACAATAATAGAAAGACAAATAGATATCTTAAGAAAAAATAACATTAATGATATAATTATTGTTAAAGGATATAAAGAAGAAAAAATAAAATATCCCAACATAAATTATTATGTTAACAACAATTATGCAACGACTAATATGGTTGAAAGCCTTATGTGTGCAAAAGAAGAATTTAATGACAACATTATTATTGCATACTCAGACGTTATATATAGTAGCCAATTATTACAAAAAGTAATTAATTCAAATGCAGAAATATCTGTTGCTGTTGATAATAATTGGAAAGAATATTGGAAGTTAAGATATGGAACAAGTGAATACGATCTTGAAAGTTTAGAAATTAAAAACAACCATATTATACAACTTGGGAAACCATTAAATTCTTCAATAGGCCTTGATTATAGATATATAGGATTGCTTAAATTTAGCAATGAAGGTATGAAGAAAGTATTAGATATTTATTTCTCAAAAAAAGAAAATAATTCTGATTGGAGCCAATCTGGTAAAGATTTTAAAAATGGATACATGACAGACTTATTAGATGAATTAATCCAAAATAATCAAACCGTAAGCCCTGTAATTCATTCTGGAGAATGGCTTGAATTTGATACTAATGAAGATTATGAAATATATCTAAAAAAAATAGAAACAAGGGAAATCGATTTAAAAGATTTTGATTAATGCAATATGATTTAACAAATAATAATCTTTTAATAAATAAAGCAAATTATAACTATTACCCTTATAAAGGGGCTAAATTTATAGATAGTTATTTTTTACAAAGGAATAGTTTCCTTTGTAAAATAGAGTTATATGACAATTGTAAAAACAAGGTTGTAAATAATTTTGCTAATAATAATTTCAATAATAATACTTACTTTTATTCCATAAATAATATTACAGCAATAAAACTTAGTGGCTTACTGATAAGCTTTATCAATAATAAAGATTCTATTGATTTTGAATTAATTTTAAAATTATTAAAAAGTTTTTCTGTTAATCAGAAATTATACAATTTCTATACGGAAAATTTTGTCCCAATAAAAAAATCTCTATACACTACAACTCCAAATTATATTTTATTTGCCAAACTTTGTATTATCCTTTATAAAGAAACAAAGCACTTAACCTATTTGAATAGTTTAATCAAAACAAATGATATAATAACATCATTTCAAACCCCTTGCATATTAAATAATCTAACAAAAGAAATAATTGAAACAGAAATAATATTTGTAAAATCAATAATATTATAAATCCATTACATCCTGCTTTTGTAAAGAAATACCTCGACCCATTCTTGTAATTATTTTTTGTGTAATGAAAAAATATTTTGTTTTTTTATTGCAGATTAAAAAATTGTTTATACTTTTGACTCGTTAGTTAAACCTAAAAGTTAAATTAATAAATTAAAACAAAAGATTAAATTATAAAGTTAAAAACATGGGAGAAAAGGATTTAAATACAGAAGAAGTAATATTAAATGCAGCAAAGAAGGTATTTGTATTAAAAGGGTTTGATGGAGCAAAAATGCAGGATATATCCAATGAAGCAGGCATAAATAAAGCGTTACTTCATTATTATTATAGAAGCAAAGAAAATCTGTTTGATGCAGTTTTTTTATCTACACTTCATGATTTTTTGCCAAAAATAGGTGTTATAATGAATACTAATGATCCTTTTCAGGATAGATTGAAGATGATAATTAATGTGTATATTGATATGCTACAAAAAAATCCTCATTTCCCTATTTTTCTATTTCATGAGGTTAATCGTAATCCAGAAAGATTAGTTAGTTTGTTTAAGGAACAAGGAAAAATTGACCCAAAGAAAATGGAAACATTAATAAATAATGGTTTACGTTCATTGGGCAAGAAAGAAATAAAGGTAGAACATCTAATGTCTAATATATTAGGTATGTGTCTATTCCCATTTATAGCTCGTCCTATATTGGAAAAACTATTTTTTAATAATGATGTTCAGTTATACAATGAATTTCTTGAAGAACGTCGTACGGTTATTTATGAAACTATTATTAATTTTTTAAATTTAAATTAACAATGAAAAGAATAATATTACTCTTGTTTATTTCTATTTCTTTTATGTATAATTCCTATGGAGAATCAGGTGATTCAATTAATATAGATTTATGCCTTACTAAAGCAATCGAAAATTACCCTTTGATTAAGCAAAAAAACATTTTGCCTGAGTTAAATAAACTAAGAATTTCTAATTACAATAAAGGATATTTACCTCAAGTATATGTGAACGGGCAAGCTACTTATCAGTCTGACGTAACTAAAATTCAATTGCCAACTAATCCATTGACTAGCTCTTCAACATCTCCTTCTGAAATGAGTAAAGATCAGTATAAAATTTCGCTTGATATAAACCAATCTATTTATGACGGAGGGCTTATAAAAACACAAAAGAATATAGATAATTTAAACACTCAGATAGATTTGCAAAATATAGAATCAGAATTGTATAAAATTAAGGAACGTATTCTACAATTCTATT
>MEOD01000034.1:0-13226 GCA_001768555.1 Bacteroidetes bacterium GWF2_29_10 | reverse complement strand
TAGAAGAAGACGTTTATTCAAAAAGGACAAAAGTAGTCAGTATGGTTGCTAATGGAATAATGCTGAAAAGCAATATCGACGTATTTGACGCTGAATTGTTAAAAATAGAACAACAAAAAAGTGAATTGCAAAATAATAAAATTAGCGCAATATCAATGCTTGGAGAATTAAGTGGTATCCCTTTGACAGTAAAAAATAATTTTAACATTCCATCTAAACAAATGGATAATAATATTGCTTATGCAAACAATCGTTCAGAAATGAAAGCAATGACTCTTCAAACTGAAAAAACGGAATTAATGAAATCATTATACAATGTAAAAAACATGCCAAGGCTTAATGCATTTGGACAATTGGGTTATGGGCGTCCAGCTTTGAATATGTTAAACAATGATTTTGATGATTTTTATATTGTTGGAGCAAAATTAAGTTGGAATATATATAACTGGAATCAAACAAAACAAGAGAAGCAAATACTAGATCTGCAAAAGGAAATAATCAATACTCAAAAAGAGAGTTTTGATAAAAATACAAAAATTGGATTTTATCAATATCAATCAGAGATGCAAAAAATAAAAGAACAAATAGTGCAAGATGAAAAAATAATAAAATTAAGAGAGAGCATCGTACTTAGTTATTCGTCTCAACTTGAAAATGGGTCTATAACTTCAACTGAATACATGACTGAAGTTTACAACCGTTCACAAGCAGAATTAAATTTGGAATATCATAAAATACAATTAATAAAAGCTTATTACAACTATTTATACTTAATAGGCGAATTATAAATAAATTATTATCAACAATAAAAATAAAACGGCAATTATGAAAATCAAAGAATTTAAAATAAGAAAACTGATTATAACAATATTTGCATTTTTTGTTATAACTTCATGTAATAGAAACACAGAATTATCAGATGCTTACGGAACTTTTGAAGCAGATGAGGTAACTGTTTCATCAGAAGTAAATGGGAAAATATTAATATCGAACATTGATGAAGGAAATATATTGAAAGAGTCGGAGATTGTAATCGAAATAGACAGCTCTGACCTAATTATAAAAAAAGAACAATTAGAAGCTCAAAAGGAAGCTATTGCAACAAAATTAGATAATATAAAGACTCAAATAGATGTTCAATCACAGCAGAAAGAGAACATTATGATTGATAAAATGAGAATTGATAAAATGTTTAAAGATGGAGCTGCAACTCAAAAGCAAATGGATGATATTAATTCTTCATTGAAACTTATAGACAAACAAATTTCTTCTATTGAATCTCAAATAAAATCAGTTAATGCTGAATTAAATACAATTGACAAGCAAGTCGTGCAAGTTAATATTAACCTAGGTAAAACACATGTGATTAATCCAATAACAGGAATTGTGTTGAATAAATTTGCAGAAGTAGGAGAGCTAGCTTTGGCAGGGAAAGCTTTATATAAGATAGCAAAATTAGATGAAATAACATTGAGAGTTTATATTAGTGGAGATATGATTAATTCTGTAAAGCTTAACCAAAAAGTAAAAGTTCTAGTTGATAAAAATCAAGTAGAAAATACAGAATTAGAAGGCACAATATATTGGATTGCATCAAGTGCCGAGTTTACCCCAAAGATTATACAAACTAAGGAAGAAAGAGTAAACTTAGTTTATGCGGTGAAGGTTAAAGTAAAAAATGATGGTTCTTTGAAAATAGGTATGCCTGGTGAAATAAAATTAAAATAAACTTATGCAATCAGGAAAATCAATAATTATAGAAAACATATCCAAACATTACGGTTCGGTTAAAGCACTTGAAAACATTAATTTTAGTGTTGACAATGGTGAAATGTTTGGACTTATAGGTCCAGATGGAGCTGGAAAAACATCTTTGATAAGAATATTAACATCTTTGCTTTTGCCAACATCTGGCAATGCCATAGTAAATGGATATGACATTGTAAAAGATTACAAAAAAATAAGAAAAACTATAGGTTATATGCCTGGGAAATTTTCTTTATATTATGACCTTACCGTTGAAGAAAATCTTAATTTTTTTGCTACAGTTTTCGGAACTACTATAAAAGAAAATTACGACCTTATTAAAGATATTTATTCTCAAATAGAACCTTTTAAAGACAGACAGGCAGGAAAACTTTCTGGAGGCATGAAGCAAAAATTAGCACTGTCATGTGCAATGATACATAAACCTGACGTGTTATTTCTCGACGAACCAACTACGGGTGTTGATGCTGTATCTAGAAAAGAGTTTTGGCTTATGCTAAAAAAAATAAAAAATAAAGGAATAACCATATTTGTTTCAACTCCTTATATGGATGAGGCTGAGTTGTGTGATAGAGTTGCACTTATCCAAGATGGGACTATTTTAACTGTAGACACTCCTGTAAATGTCGTAAAATCATTCGATAATCCATTATATTCAATATATTCCGACAATATATATTATTTGTTAAAAGATTTAAGAGCTTTATCTGCAACAAAAAGTGTTTTTGCTTTCGGACAATCTGTTCATATTACATTTAATAATGGAACTAATATTGAAGATGTTAATAAATATCTCAAAGATACAGGACATAGTAATTCTAACACAAAAATAATAACTCCTTGTATTGAGGATTGTTTTATGCAATTAATGAGTGTAAAATCATGAAAGAAACAATAATTACAGTAAGAAATCTATCAAAAAAATTTGGCGATTTTATTGCTAATGACGATCTTTCTTTCGATGTTTATAAAGGAGAAATATTTGGTTTTCTTGGAGCAAATGGAGCTGGTAAAACAACGGCGATGCGAGTATTATGTGGACTCTCAAAACCTACTTCTGGGGATATAAATATTGCAGGATTTGATGTTTACAGTCAAACAGAATTAATAAAAACAAATATTGGATACATGAGTCAAAAGTTTTCATTATATGAAGACCTTACTATTGATGAAAATATTAGCTTTTATGGAGGTATATATAAGTTAAGCAACAAAGAAATTAAAGAAAAAAAAGAACTACTTATAAATAAATTACAACTTAATGCTGTAAGGAAAAAATTAGTACGAGAACTTCCTTTAGGTTGGCGCCAGAAACTTGCTTTTTCTGTTGCCATATTTCATGAGCCTAAAATCGTATTCCTAGATGAACCAACTGGAGGTGTAGACCCTATAACAAGGCGTCAGTTTTGGGACATGATATACGAGGAATCTGATAAAGGATTGACGGTTTTTGTAACAACACATTATATGGATGAAGCTGAATATTGCAATAGAGTTTCTATAATGGTTGATGGGAAAATCGCTGCTTTAGATACTCCTGTAAATTTAATGCAAACATATAATGCAAAAAACATGGATGAAGTATTTCTTAAAATAGTAAGATTTAGTTAATTATTTTTCAATATGAATATATTTAAAGGTTTTGTAATAAAAGAGTTTATACATATTTTTCGAGACTATCGCACAATGGTTATTTTATTTGGAATCCCATTAGTGCAACTATTATTGTTTGGCTTTGTTATTAAGAGCGAAATAAAAGATGCGGATATCGCTATTTATGATCAGGCAAAAGACAATCACAGCAAACGAATAACAAATAAACTTTTGTCTTCAGGATATTTTAGGTTAGATAAAGATTTGGATAATTATGATGGAATACATCAAGCATTTAGAGAAGGTAAAGTTAAACTAGTAATAATATTTGAACAAAATTTTTCCGAAAAACTAGAAAAAACAGGAAATGCTAATGTACAAATATTAGCCGATGCATCAGAACCAAATACCGCAAATCTTTTAGTTAGCTATTCCAATGCAATACTATCTTCTTACATAAAAGACTTAAATAGTACATCTAAAATGCCTTACAATATAATAACAGAAATTAGAATGGAATATAACCCAGAGTTAAAAAGCGTTTACATGTTTGTTCCTGGTATAATGGCTTTACTTCTAATGCTTATTTCTGCAATGATGACATCTATATCTATAACTAAGGAAAAAGAGATGGGAACAATGGAGGTATTATTAGCCTCTCCAATAAAGCCATTTGTAATAACAGCAGGAAAAGTAGTTCCTTATATCTTCTTATCTATAATTAATGTTCTGATTATTCTATCAATAAGTTATTATGTGTTTGATGTCCCTATAAAAGGAAGTTTATTTTTACTTGTATCTGTTTGTATCCTATTTATTTTAACAGCACTTTCACTTGGAATACTTATTTCAACAGTAACAAATTCCCAACAAGTAGCAATGATGATATCCCTTGTAGCCTTGATGCTTCCATCAATATTACTTTCAGGATTTATATTCCCTATTGAAAATATGCCTATAGTATTGCAATATCTGTGTCAATTAATGCCACCTCGTTGGTTTATTGAAATAATAAGAAATATAATGCTTAAAGGTGTATCTTTTAGTTTTATTTGGAAAGAAACATGCGTTTTATTTATAATGATGATAGTTTTCAACCTATTAAGTATAAAAAAGTTTAAAATAAGACTTGAATAAATTAATAACTCAAAGTTCATGAGAATAATACTGTTTTTATTAAGAAAAGAATTTCTACAAGTTTTTAGAAATAAATCAATGCTGCCATTAATATTTATGGTGCCTATTATACAATTAATAATACTTGTTAATGCTGCTACATTTGAAATGAAGAGCATTAGAATTTTTATTATAGACAATGACATGAGCAGTAGTTCCCGAAGTTTAATATCAAAAATATCAGGGTCCCCGTTTTACAAAATAGTCAATACTGGATTTTCATACAAGCAAGCTATGGATGAAATGCATAAAGGTAAAACAGATGCAATATTAAACATACCTCCTGATTTTGAAAAAAAGTTATTTAAAGAAAATACAGGAAAAATTCAATTAGTAATTAATGCAATTAATGGCACTTCCGCAGGTTTAATTAGCGCATACACAAACACTATAATAAACGATTTTAATCGTAAAATAATAATTGATGCCTCCCAAAATATTGCAGTAAATGCAAGTCTAATCAAATCTCTAAATATAAACTACTCTTTTTGGTATAACCCAGAACTTAACTATAAAACATTTATGGTACCTGGCGTATTAGTATTGCTTGTCACTCTTATTGGGTTTGTTCTATCTAGTATGAATGTAGTCAGAGAAAAAGAAATAGGAACAATTGAGCAAATAAATGTTACGCCTATAAAAAAATACCAATTCATTATTGGAAAGTTATTTCCTATATGGATTATTGGACTATTCGAACTAGCTTTTGGACTTGCAATTGGAAAATTACTTTTTAATATTCCTATGGTTGGGAGCTTGCCTTTGTTATTTTTTGTTGCTTCATTATATCTTATTGTGGTATTAGGAATGGGAATGTTTGTTTCAACTCTTGTCGAAACCCAACAACAAGCAATGCTAATTTCATTTTTTTTACTTATGATCTTTATTTTAATGAGCGGACTTTTTACATCAATAGAAAGTATGCCAGACTGGGCGCAATATATAGTCAAAGCAAACCCTATAGCTTATTTTATTAAAATTATCAGGCTAATACTTCTTAAAGGCGCAGGCATAATGGAAATAAAAAAAGACATAATCATTCTTGTCTTATTTGGGATATCAATGATGTCTTTTGCAATAATTAGATATAGAAAAACTTCATAAAATTATAAGTTTAAAACCACTATTGTCTGAGTAAAACAAAAAAAAAGAAAAATAGGGCAATATAAATATCTAATAATTAATGTCACTTGTTACAAAATTAAAAAAAGCTATCCAAAATCTAAAGAATATTGAATATTGTTACACTCTATAAAATACAAATCTTTAAATTAAATAATCCCGAAATAAGTTTACTGTATTTTTTCATAATTCTATTTTTTTTGTAAATATATTTTAGAACAATACATGCATATATGTGTAAAGCTATAGATTATATTTGATAGAGATACAATAGCTTGTTTATCAGTTATTTTTTTAATATGTAATTAAAAAAATTGCTATTATAGCAATAGCAATACCGACCCAATTTATTTTTGATAGTTTTTCTTTAAAAATAGTAAAGCCCATTAAAGCAGAAAATCCCACTATACTCATGTTAAATAAAGGGAAGAATACCGTATTATCAAAAACTTTCGATTCAATAGTTTTCAAAAAATAATAAGTTGCAAGAAAATTTAAAATTCCAAGAATTGTCCCCCATATGATATTATCTTTTTTTAGTATAGTTTTCTTTCTTATAAAAATGAAATATGATATAAAAGAAAAAATAAAAGATGATGTAAAAACAAAAAACAAATATAAACCTACCGGTTGAGTATTTAATTGCATTACTGTAACATAGTTCATTATTGAATCATTGGTGCCACCTCCAAAAAACAGGAGTATGGGTAATAATAAATATCTTTTGTCTATAAAATTTAAATTGGATTCTTTTTTCAACATTAAATAAAAAGAAGCTAATGCTAATAATATTCCTATTACTTTAAATGGGGTTATATGCTCATCATATATTAAAAATGCTATTATAACAGGTATTATTACTGACATTTTAGAGGAAGCTGCGGTTATCGAAACGCCATTTTTTGTTGCAGATAAAGAAAAAATATAAAACATAACAAAGAATAAAAATCCATTTATTATAGAAAGCAAGCACCATTTTTGTTGAAAGTAAGTTTGAATTACTAAATAAAAATTATCATCGCTTGATTTTAGATACAAAAAAGTTCCAATAGATGCTATTAAATAATTTAAAATTAAAGCTTCTAATCTGTCAACATTATATTTGTCAAAAAGTTTAAATGTAGCAATAATGAGTAAAGATGTTATTACTGCTATAAAGAAGTATGTCATATTATATTTTTGTTATTCAGGAAAGTAGCCTGTTATGTTCCAATTAGAATCAGCGTCTCTTACTAATACTACACGTTCTCTAAAAATTGGAACTTTTTCTGACTCTGTTATGAACTTTATAATTACGTATTTGCCTTTTGGAGCATTTGGTAGTATTGTATCTAATTTTATTTCTAATAGTTTTCGTTTTTTTATTTTTCCATATGCAGTTTCAAACGAATTTATTGCAATTTCCCAATCATCAATACTTCCTGATTTTTTAAACATTGAAGAACTAAGAGAGTATGATTCTATATGTTTTCTGTTATCAACATATTGCAGCCATTTATTAGCTATATCCATGCAATTTCTATACACAGCAATAGTATCTATAGTTTTTTCTTTATTTGTCTTCGAATTATTATTTTCAGACTTATTATTGTTACAAGCAGATATAACTACTATAGTAAAAAACAAAATCAGTAATTTATAAAACCTCATTCTGTTAATATTTTTTTTATCTATTATAATTTATTTTCGAAAAACTCATAAGGATTATGCTTGTATTTTTTATCTTTAACAAGCAAAGTTGTAACTATAGCATCTGATTTTTTGTTAAGTATCATGTCATGTCCAACACATAAACCCAAAACAATATTTAACTCCGTGCCTTGTTGATTCAAATATTCTGCTTGACCAGCAGGGTTGCATGAAATTCCTTTTTTAGATTCATCACCTGCTATTTTGCTTGCAGGCAAATTTCCAACTTTACAATCTGTGGAATATACATCAAAGTCTGCTTTTAGGATATTTTTTAGAATTTCGGTTTCCTTTGTCATGCAGACACAATTAGCAATACCAATTCTCTTTATTCCTGATTTTTTAGCAAAGCTTATAATTTCATCTATTCTACTTTGACCTATTAGTCTAGCTTGTTCAGCAATTTGCATTATTTTTGCATCGTCTGCTGAATATAATTCTGTTATGTTATTCATGTGATTTTGAGATGTTATTAAGACATTGCTTGATTTACTTTAGAAGCAATTTCTATAATTTTTTGATATTCTGCAGGCGAAAGATCGTTGAAGAAGAAGTTTACAGGGTTAATTGCCTTATTCCCTTTTCTAATTTCGTAATGTAAATGAGGACCTGTTGACAAACCACTACTACCAACAGTTCCTATAATTTCACCTCTTTTAACTTTTTGTCCTGGTTTTACTTTTAAGGAACTCATGTGAGCATATAAAGTCTTATAACCATAACCATGGTTAATTACTACTACTTTCCCGTAACCAGATAAGCTATTGTCATTATACATAATAACTCCATCACCTGTTGCATAAATAGGAGTTCCTGTTGGAGCAACAAAGTCTACACCTTGATGCATCCTTAATGTTTTGTATATAGGATGGATTCGCATCCCAAATCCAGAAACTAAGTTCTTTAGATTTTTATTACGAATAGGTTGAATCGCTGGTATTGAAGCAAGCATTTTATTCTTATTTTGAGCCATTTCAAACACATCATCAAAAGATTTGTTTTGAACAGAAAGCTTTCTTGCTATTTTATCTATTTTCAAATTAGTTTCTATCAATATATCTGAGTTATCAAATCCTTTTAGATTATTATATTTCTCAGCTCCTCCATATCCCCCATTTCTTATTTCATCAGCAACAGGTTCACTTTCAAAAATTACTCTGTATATGTTGTCATCTTTTTCTTCAATATTTTTGACAGCGTCAGCTAATTGTTCTAATCTATCATTTAGAATACTTAATTCTAATTTGTATTGTTGATTTTCTCTTAAAAGATTTAATTCTTTTGGAGAATTAAATAAATTATAAGCTATAAGTAATACAACAGAAGAAAACACCAACCCTGTAGCTACGTATGCTACAACCTTTAACATCATATCTGTAAACGTGTGCTTTACTTTTTCGTATGTTAAAGACTTCGGATTAAAATGATACTTTGCCTTACCCATCTATATGATAATTGTTTTTTTTAAATTGATAATCGGCAAAACTAATTAAATTATCCTAAATTTGCAAAACTTTTTTTTAGAATTATCAATTTTTTTTCATTTTAAGAAACAATTGGAATAATGAAATCATTAGATATAAGAAAACAATTTTTAGATTTTTTCAAATCAAAAGAACACTTAATAGTGTCTTCGTCACCAATGGTAGTAAAAAACGATCCAACATTGATGTTTACCAATGCTGGGATGAACCAATTTAAAGACATATTTTTAGGAAATGCAAAACCTAAGGCGAAGCGAGTAGCTAATACTCAGAAATGTTTAAGAGTTTCAGGTAAGCATAACGATTTGGAAGAAGTTGGCATTGACACATATCATCATACAATGTTTGAAATGCTTGGAAACTGGTCATTTGGTGATTATTTCAAAAAAGAAGCAATAGAGTGGTCATGGGAATTATTAACGGAAGTTTATGGCATAGATAAGGATAGGTTATATGTTACCGTTTTTGGGGGTGACAAGCTAGATAATACAGAAATGGATAATGAAGCATATAACATTTGGAAAGAAATTATTCCAGAGGATCGTATTATTTTAGGAAGTAAAAAGGATAACTTTTGGGAAATGGGAGATATGGGGCCATGCGGTCCATGTTCGGAGGTGCATGTTGATATACGTGATAAAGATGTTATGCAAAAGATATCGGGAAAGGAACTTGTTAATACAGACAATCCTGAAGTTATAGAGATATGGAATTTAGTATTTATTCAATATGAAAGAATTGCTAATGGCAGTTTAAAGAATTTACCATCAAAGCATATAGATACAGGCATGGGGTTTGAAAGGTTGGCAATGGTATTACAAAAAAAGAAATCAAACTATGATACCGATATTTTTCAACCATTAATAAAGAGAATAGCGATGATTGCTTGCGTTAATTACGGGGATGATTATAAGAAGGATGTTGCAATGAGAGTTATTTCCGATCATTTACGTGCAGTTGCTTTTGCTATTGCTGATGGAGAAATTCCTTCAAATAATAAGGCTGGGTATGTTATCAGACGAATATTGAGGCGTGCAGTGCGCTATGCTTATACATTTCTTGATATAAGGGAGCCAATCATATACAATCTTGTTGACGTATTGATTGCTAATATGGGAGATACATTTCCAGAATTAACACAACGAAAAGATTTAATAGAAAAGATTATTTTTGAGGAGGAGGCTTCTTTTCTAAGAACATTGGAATCTGGGCTAAAAAGAATTGAACAAATAATCAATGAACTTAACGAAGAAAAAACTGTTTCGGGGAAGAAAGCATTTGAATTATATGACACATTTGGTTTTCCTATAGATTTGACTCGATTAATATTAAAAGAAAAGAATCTGGAAGTAAATGAAGAGGAATTTAATATTGAATTACAAAAACAAAAACAACGTTCTAAAGATGACGCATCAATAGATTCGGAGGATTGGATTATTGTTAATTCAAATGAATCAGAAACGGACTTTGTGGGGTATGATTTTACGGAAATAGAAGCAAATATCATAAAATATAGAAAAGTAAAAAATAAAGATGGAGTTTTTTATCAATTAGTCTTTTCTAAAACTCCATTTTATGGAGAGTCTGGCGGACAGGTAGGAGATAGAGGCATTATGTTATCTGAAGGTGAAGATAAAATTGAAATATTTGACACAAAAAAAGAAAATAATCTAATTGTACATTTTATCAAATCATTGCCAACAGAACTTAATAAAACGTTTAAGCTCGTTGTTAACATTGAAAAGAGACAACTCACGGAGGCAAATCACAGTGCAACCCATTTATTACATTCTGCTTTAAGAATGGTTTTAGGAACTCATGTGCAACAAAAAGGTTCTCTTGTTAATGACGAACATCTTCGGTTTGACTTTTCTCATTTTTCTAAGTTAACTGATGAAGAAATTGCTAAAGTTGAAGAAATTGTTAATACAAAAATTAGAGAGAATATATGCATTGATGAAAAAAGAAATATGCATTACGAAGAAGCGGTAAAAGATGGTGCTACTGCCTTGTTTGGAGAAAAATATGGAGATTATGTTAGAGTTATAACTTTTGACAAAGAATACTCTGTTGAATTATGTGGAGGTACACACGTTAGAGCTACAGGCAATATAGGGTTCTTTAAAATCATATCAGAAACGGCTATTGCCGCTGGAATAAGAAGAATAACCGCTATATCTTCTTCAAATGCAGAAAAATATATTAATGATAATTTAAAGACGTTAGACAGTATCAGGGAATTATTTCAAAATCCTAAAGACGTCTTAAAATCAATAATCAATATTATTGACCAAAACAATCAGCTAACAAAACAATTGGATTTGTTCAAACAAGAGAAAATTAAAAACTATGCAAATACGCTTCTGGATAAAGTAAAAAAGCATAACGACATTAATTATATTATAGAAAACATTGAAGTCGAATCTATTGATTCTCTAAAAGATATTGCATACAGCTTAAAAAGCAAAACGGATAAATTATTTTGTGTGCTAACTTGTGAAAATGAAAATAAAGCATCTTTAGTTATTATTATTTCAGAAGAATTAGTAATTTTGCACAAATTAAATGCCTCAACCTTAGTGAAAGAACTTGCAAAAGAGATTAATGGAGGAGGAGGAGGACAGGCTTATTTTGCTACCGCAGGTGGAAAAAAGCCAGAAGGAATTAATAATCTATTAAACAAAGCAAAAGAATTTGTTTACAATATTAAATAAAAAAAATGACAGGATTAGTAGCTATTGTAGGACGACCAAATGTAGGCAAATCTACATTATTTAACCGATTAACAGAATCAAAACATGCAATTGTGCATGAAAGCCCAGGTGTTACACGCGATAGACACTATGGCGATGTATTATGGAATGGAAAATCATTTTCTATTATTGACACGGGGGGTTATGTTATAGGTTCGGAAGACGAATTTGAATTAGAGATAAGAAAGCAAGTAGAAATTGCTGTGGAAGAAGCAGAAGTTATTCTTTTTGTGCTTGATGTAAATGAAGAAATAAACCCTTTAGATGAAGATGTAGCAAGTTTTTTAAGGCGTTCAAAAAGAAAAGTTGTTTTAGTTGCAAATAAAGTAGATAATAATGCTAAAATTGGAGCTGCATCTATTTTTTATAGATTAGGATTAGGTGAAGTATTTTGTATATCATCTTTAAACGGCAGTGGAACTGGAGAATTATTAGACCATGTTGTATCCATTCTTCCTGATATAAAAACAGAAGAAGATGATACAGACATTCCTAGATTTGCAATCGTTGGAAAACCAAATGTTGGAAAATCATCTTTAATTAATGCTCTTATTGGTGAAGAGCGAAATATAGTTACCCCTATTTCAGGAACTACTCGCGATACTATTTATACTCGCTTTCAAAAGTTTGGATTTGATTTTTATTTATTAGATACAGCAGGAATAAGAAAGAAACAAAAAGTAACTGAAAATATAGAGTTTTATTCTGTTATGCGTTCTATTTCGGCAATTGAATATTCTGACGTCTGCTTGCTTTTAATTGATGCTGAAGAAGGATTCAATGCTCAAGACAGAAATATATTTTCATTGATACAACGTAACCATAAAGGAATTATAATATTAGTCAATAAATGGGATTTAATTGAAAAAGGAACTAATTCTGTAAAAGAATACACAGAAAAAATACATGAAGAAATAGCTCCATTCGTTGATGTGCCTATAGTTTTTATTTCCGTTCTTGAAAAACAAAGAGTTATTAAAGCTATTGAAGAAGCTTTAAAAGTATTTAAAAACAGAACTCAAAGAATTAGCACTTCTTCTTTAAACGAATTAATGTTGCCAATTATAGAAGCAACTCCACCTCCTATTCATAAAGGAAAACAAATTTCTATTAAGTTTGTAACTCAAATTCCTACTCATTACCCTTCTTTTGCTTTCTTTTGCAATTTACCTCAGTATGTTAAAGACTCATATAAAAGATTTCTTGAAAATAAATTGCGTAGTAATTTTGACTTAAAAGGAGTACCTATTGAAATTTATTTTAGAAAAAAATAAAAAACATGCTTGTAGAGATGTTATTAACAACATCTCTACAAACTTTATTCTATCCCATCTATAAAAAATTCACCCAATTCCCAAATATTTTGGAACAAAATTGAAAAATAATTTTGCAATCTATTGCATAGATAGCAACTAAAATATTACTCTATTTGTGTCTTGAATAGCCCCACCTAATTACATTGTTGTAAAAATAAAACCCACAAAAAAAATACAAATTAAAGCCCCGTAAATATAAAATTATTCTTAAACACAAAACTCCTATATCTACAAATTAATAAATATTAAATTAACCCAGATTCCGCATTAAGAAAAAATGATTAATTTTGGGTGTTAATTTCTAATGCGTAGCGTTAAACAATTTT
>MEOD01000033.1 GCA_001768555.1 Bacteroidetes bacterium GWF2_29_10 | reverse complement strand
GAAGATCAAACTATAGAAGAGCTCATAACTAATCAGGTTGTTTCAAATATAGAGAATATTCTTTTAAATGGAACGCTGTTAATATTAAATAAGATATACAAACGGATAGGCTTTGATAAGATAGAAGATCAAATATTAAAGCATTTAGCAGTGTCTCGAATAAGCCAACCTATGAGTAAATTGGCAACGGTAGATTATTTAAAGACGCATTTTGAAGAAGATGTAAATTTATCAAAGATATATAGGTATTTAGATAAATTATACAATACTCAACAAGAAATAATTCAGCAAATTAGCATAGAACATACATTAAAGATTTTAGGTGGTAATATTGGTCTTCTTTTTTATGATGTTACCACATTGTATTTTGAGACTGATTAAGACGATGCGCTTCGTAAAAAAGGGTTTTCTAAAGATGGTAAACATAGTCAGCCACAAATAGTACTTGGTTTACTTGTAAGCAGGGACGGTTACCCTCTTTCATATTCAATTTTCAATGGTTCTCAATATGAAGGACGAACAATGATCCCAATAGTTGATGATTTTGTTAAACGATTCTATTTGGAGGATTTTGTAATTGTTGCTGATGCAGGTTTAATGAATAAGACAAATATATCGCTTTTGGAAACAGGTGGTTATAAATATATTATTGGAGCAAGAATTAAAAATGAAAGTGAAGACATTAAACAATGGATTTTGTCATTAGAAAAATGTAATGGAAAATTTAACGAACGCAAAAAGGATGGAATTAGACTAATTATAGGTTATTCAGAAAAGAGAGCAAAGAAAGACAAATATAATAGGGAAAAGGGAGTAAAACGACTTGAAAAAACATATAAAAACGGTAGTATAACAAAAGAGAATATAAACAAACGAGGTTATAATAAATTTTTGGATTTATCAAATGATATAACCGTTGTTATAAATCAAGAAAAAATAGTTGAAGATGAAAAATGGGATGGGTTAAAAGGATACATAACAAACACTTTGCTTCCAGCAGAAGAAGTTCGCGAGCAATATAATGGCTTATGGGTAATAGAAAGAGCTTACAGAATAACAAAAGGAACTCTTGAGATGCGTCCAGTTTTTCACTTCAACCCAAAACGCATTGAAGCTCATGTATGTATTTGCTTTGTAGCTTATAAGATGTACAAAGAATTAGAAAGAGTGATTAAATTATCAGAAATAAATTTAAGTGTTGACAAGGTACTGGATATTGCTAAAACTGTTACCTCTATAAAAGTAAAATTACCACTACAGAATAAAATAGTATCCAAAATAATGCTTCTGACAAAAAAACATAAGCTAATTGAAAAATTGTTTTCAGAAGATTACTGGGAAAATTTAGACTAATTTTGAATTGGGTGTCGCAATGACGAAGTCAGGAGAATTATGAAAAAAGACAGTATACTTATTTCATGCTCTTTTTTATTTTTTTACCATACAACAATGAAATATAAATTAAAATAAATGCAAAGATAGGTTTGTATATTCAATAAAATAAATATTTTTGTTATTGTTAGAGGATGCAAAACCAATAATATATTTAAAATTTATAGAGAAATAATGATTAAAGAGTTATTAAGCAAAGATAAGGCTGATTTTTATTACAATGATGTGTTAATAAATCTTAATGGGAGCATTGATGATTATAAATATATTGTTATGGATTTTAAAAATATATTAAATAATATTTTTAAAATAATTACATCAAATGATAATATTGTATTTACAGGACTTTTTGCAAGGATAAATTACATTTCAACAAAATATAATATTGATAATAAATTAAATGTTAATATTAATGAATTAAGGAAGTTTGCCAATAGAATTGAACATAATCAGATAAAAACAGTTAATGAAAAACAATTCCTGACTTCTTTAAAGGTTATTACCGATACAATACATTATTTCTCAAACATAGAAATTCCTTTTGAGATAAAAAGACACTTTGAAGAAAAAGACAATCTCCTATTTATAAGTGATACGCAACAAGATATGTTCACAAAAAATATAATAGATATTGCACGGTGTATAATTACAGATATTTCAGAAATAAATACAGACAATAAAGGGAATCAATATTTTTGGATAAATTGCATAGGGATTAATGATTCTAATAACTTTAAAGTAAAAGTGCAAGATTCTAAAGATTATAAAGGCAATTCAAATAATTTGATACAATACAATGATATCTTATGGAAAAATTCAGTTGTTAATTTAATTAGAATTACACAAAAACAAGAAGAAAGCAATAAAATTTATTATGCAACAAAATATGATAGTCTAATTGTTATTGAACCTGATTATCTTATTGACGTTACAGATATTGCTGAATGTTTTGGCAAATTTGAAACAAACTATCTATTTTATTTTTTTAATAAGCTATTGATTGATTCTCCTAATCAATATTTATATGCAGGAAAGATTATTAACAGTTTACTTGACAAAATTATTACAGATGATTTGAATAAGGAATACATAGAAAATAATTTTGATGAAATACTAAGAGAAATTATAGAGGATGACTTACTTTTAACAAGCCTATTTACAGAGCATATTCCCAAAATTAAAAATGAAATAAAACAAATACATCTTGCAAACTTAATTAATGCAGTAACAAATTTTAAACAGAATAATTCTAAAATAAATGTAGAACCTGCTTTTTTTTCTAATATTTATGGCATTCTTGGACGACTTGATGCCATGTTAGTTAATGAAGAAAACGATACTATAGATATATTCGAATTAAAAAGTGGAAAACCTCCTGAAAATATTGATATATGGCCAAATAATAAAGTGCAAGTGGCTTGTTATAATCTATTACTTCAATCAACTTATGGAGCAAAAAGAAAAGGAAACTCGCAAATATTATATTCTAAAGCAACAATCAATCCTCTGCGTAATGTAGAATCATACATTGAGCTTGATAATAAAATTATGAGTATAAGAAATAATATAGTAAAATCATTGTTTGAACTATCAGTAAAGGATTTTTCTGTTATAGAAAATATAAAATCATTACAGTTTTCGTCTAATTATTATCAAGATTTTGTTGTAGATAAAGGGAAATGCTTGAAAAATAAGTATAACAATCTCTCTGAAATAGAGAATATATACTATCAACACCAATTGTCATTTATTATAAAAGAAATGCAAACAGCCAAAACAGGAGCTTTTGAAAATGAATATTCTGCAAATGATAAGGGATTTTCTGCATTTTGGGAAAGTTCATATCTAGAAAAAACAAAGCAATATAATATTATTTATGATATGACTTTTTTGGGAGCATCAGAAGAATATAATGGATCATTTGAGTTTTGTTTTAACCAACAAATAAATCATAACTTTCGAGAAAAAGATATTGCCATTCTTTACCCATTTAACGAAGAATGTGGAGAAAATCTTAAAAGTCAAATTATAAAAGGAAATATAATTTATATAAGTGAACAAAAACTTGTTTTCTCTCCTAAAAATACAACCATATTCAAAAATAAAAATGTTTTTGAATATAAATGGGCTATAGAACATGATTTATATGAAACTAATTTTTGGTCGCAAATAAGATTGTTATCTAATTTTATTAATGCAAATCAGCATTTCAAAGACTTAATACTATCCGCTAAAACACCAACATCTATTGTCAAAAACATTGAAAAACATTCAAACCTTAATCAAAATCAATATGACATGCTTTGTAAAGCAATTGAAGCAAAAGATTATTTTTTATTGCAAGGACCTCCTGGAACAGGTAAAACTTCGAAAATGCTTATGCATATTGTAAAGCAACTAATGTTATCTAATTGTACAAACATTGTAATCCTTGCTTATACTAATCGTGCTGTAGAGGAAATATGTATAAATATTGAAAAACATGATATGCAGTATCTTAAAATTTCAGGAAAGGAAAAGTCGATTAATAATATTATTGAACACAATAATTCGGATTATACTTGTTTTCGTAATAATATAACTAACAATAGAATATTTGTATCAACAATAGCTTCTTTTAATACAAGGGTTACATTATTAAAAAAATTGATAAAATTTGATACTGTCATAATTGATGAAGCTTCTCAAATTACTGAAGCGCAAATCATAGGTATATTGTCTTTTTTTAATAAATTTATTTTGATAGGCGATCATAATCAACTACCTCCTGTTATTTTACAAAATAATAACCAAACTATTGTAACCAATCAATTACTTAAAGAAAATAACATAATAGACCTAAAACAATCATTATTTGAAAGATTATTTAAAACATGCTCGGAAAAAGGCTATGAAAATGCATATGGAACACTCACCACTCACTACCGTATGCACAAACAAATTGCAGATTTAATAAATGATTCTTATGAAAATAAGCTAAAAGAAAACAACGATTCTATTATTCAAAATGAAGTATTTAGTATTTTTAATCATGAATCAAATAATCCTATTGAAGTTATGCTTTCTTGTTCAAGAACAATATTTATTGAATCTGAATATGAAAAAACATCGAAGATTAACAAAAATGAGGCAAAAAGAATTATCAAAATCATTAAAACAATAAAAAGTGTATTTAACGAACATTTTGATAATAAAACTATTGGAGTAATTACTCCTTGGAGAGCACAAATAGCCGAAATAAAAAAAAATGTAGAGTCTTTAACAGATAACGAAAATATTAGTATTGATACAGTAGAAAGATTTCAAGGCTCAGAGAAAGATATTATTATTGTTTCTCTTGCCGTTTTTGCAAAAGAACAACTCAACCAATTACAATCATTAAACATTAATAATACAATAGATAGAAAATTAATAGTAACATTATCTAGAGCAAAACAACAAGTCATTATACTTGGATACACTCCTATATTAATAGAAAATAAACTCTATTCAAAATTAATAGAAAATATCCGAAATAATTCAGGTTATATTAATGCTGAAAAAGCTAATCAATTATTTGAAGAATCTTAAAATAAAGTTTATTTTGAAAGAAATATATAATCATAAAATAGTATTGCTATTTTGTCTAAATTAAATTTTAATTTATGATTTAAAGAAAATTAATCCTAATGTAAATTTTTTTATGTAGGTTTGTACTTAATATTTATTGATAAATTTATTTTAATATTGTCATTTTGAATGTTTAAAAAATTAAGATATAGTAAAGTAAAATTAATTAAGCACCTGCTTTTATTTTTAGTGTTGATGGTAGTTATGAGTTCTTGTAAATTGCTTAATCCAAACCGGATGTTGAGAACAAAATATAATTATCAGTTTGATAAATTTGATTATGAAAAAAAAGATTTATATGTAATTGCTCCTAATGACCGAATTAATGTAAAAGTATTACCTAATGATGGTGAAAGATTATTGGAAGTAAATCTTTCAAATATGCAACTAAATGCAGGAGGAAGTTATGCAGTAGAATATGATGGAACTGTCAAAATGCCTATATTTGGAAGAGTGAAAGTTTCGGGGATGACTATTCGTGCATTAGAAAATTTCTTAGAAGAAAAATATTCTCTATATTTTAATAAACCTTTTGTTACAGTTGATGTATCGAATAGTAGAGTAATTATTTTCCCAGGAGGAAGTGGAGGAAGTGCTAGAGTTCTCGGGTTACAAAATGAAAATACAACTCTCTTTGAAGTAATTGCACAAGCAGGAGGAATTTCAGATGGTAAAGCATATAAAATAAAGCTGATTAGAGGGGATCTAAAAAGCCCTAAAATATATTTAATAGATTTATCTAAAATTGAAACTATGAAGCAGGCTGACCTAATATTACAAGCAAATGATATTATATATGTCGAACCTACATTTAGGGCTCCATCTCAAATTGTGGGATTTGTAACTCCATATTTAACATTACTTTCAACTATCACATTAATAGTAACATTAATTAAAAAATAGTAAATGGCAGCTAAAATTTCTCAAATAAATACAGAGTTTGATTTAGGCTTATTATTTAAAATTATACAAAAAACAATACTCCCTATTTTTATTCTTTTTATAATTTCATCTACTATTGCTTTTTTATATTTAAGATATACGCATCCTGTTTTTGAAGCAAGTTCTGTGATACAACTTTCATCATCAAATAGTGCCAATAAAGTATTACAAACTGCTAATATTTATGATGGTGAAAATGATATAAGTAAAACAGTAGAACTTTTAAAATCAAAGGTTTTTTTAAAAAGAGTATTTTCAAAATTGAATTTTGAAGTATCTTATTATATAAAGGGAAGAATTTTAAATTTTGATGTTTATAGAAATACTCCGTTTATTATAGAGCAAAAGGTTTTTAATCCATCTATATATGGTATTAATTTTGATATAGAATTTAAGGGAAATAATAAATATATTTTACGTTATCTACTTAATGAAAAGTTAAATATTAGGGAGTTTTATTTTAATGAAACAGTCAAATTGCCTGAAATGGAGTTTGTTTTAAAATTAAATCCGAAATCTTCAATAAAAACAGATTTAAATGCAGATGAGTATTACTTTATAATTAACAATCCTGATTTAATAGTAAATGAGCATATTAATCAAATTGATGTAAGTATTTTGAATGTATTAGCTCAAACGGTTTTGATTAATGTAACAAATCAAAATGCGACAAAATCTGCAGATATAGCGAATGCTATTGCAGATGAATTTATTTTATATGATATAGAGCGTAAAGCAGAAAGTGCTAATAATATTTTAAAATTTGTTGATGATCAATTAGGTCTTGTTTATGACCAACTCTACAAAACAGAGTCGGACTTGGACATGTTCAAAAGAATGAATAAAATACCTGACAGGTTAACCGACATGAAGTCTCCTCCTACTTATTTTTCTAGGGTAAATGATCTTCAATCACAACTATTGAATATTGAAGTTGAAGAAAAAATGCTTGAGGAATTAGAAAAAAACTTTAGTTCAATAAAGGATTTAGATGTTTACAAGCTTATAGCATTTATTTCAGGAACAGAAGTAAACAAAATAGTAAAAGGGAATTTAGATGCTATTCAATCAATATTACTGCAAAAAGAAAAAATGCTCTATGAAATAACTCCTGATAACAGACAGATAAATGCATTGGAATACCAACTTGGGATACAGAAAAAAATAATGTTTGAAACTCTGAAGAGTTATAAAAGCAATATGAAAAAAAGGAAATCCCAGTTAGACGATATGTTAGATAAATATACGAGATTAGATTCCGAAGTAGACACATCAAGAGGTTTAAGAAGATATGATGTTATCGAATATTCCAAATTGCAAAGAATGTATTCAATAAATGAAAACTTTTACAATCAATTAATACAAAAAAAAGCAGAATATTCTATTTCAAAAGCAGGATATGTTTCTCAAAATACAATATTCGAATATGCAATAACTCCAAGTTCTCCTATAGCACCAAGTAAAAAACAAGTTCTTCTTATTAGTTTTGTTATTGCTTTTATAATAAGTATGGCTTTTGTTGTTGTTAGATATCTGCTTCATAATAATATTATTGCGATGATAGATATTGTAAAATACACAAAAATTCCAATTCTAGGAATAGTCCCAAAATATAAAAAAGAAATTCCAATTTCACAACTATTAATAGATAAAAGACCAAAATCTCTTATAGCTGAATCTTTAAGAACAATTCGAACAAATTTACAATTTATATCTAATGAGCCAGGACCAAAGGTGGTTGCAATAACATCGACGGTTTCAGGAGAAGGTAAAACATTTATTGCAATAAATCTTGCAGGTATAATGGCAATGTCTGACAAGCGTGTCATTATTATTGACCTTGACATGAGAAAACCAAAAATACATCTTGGTTTCGGAATAGATAATACCAAAGGAATGAGTACTATATTAATAGGCAAAGACACTGTTGAAGATTGTATTAAAAGAAGTGATTTGGCTAATCTTGATATAATACCAGCAGGACCACCTCCACCAAATCCGTCCGAACTTATTATTAGTAAAAAAATGGACGACCTAATAGAGCTATTGAAGTTTAAATATGATATTGTTGTTATAGATAACCCTCCTGTTGGAGTTGTTACTGATGGTATAGCAAGTATTATAAAAGCAGATTACCCAATTTATGTATTTAAATCAAATTATTCTAAAAAAATGTTTATTTTGAATGTAGAAAAGATTGTAAGTGATTATAATATTCAAAACATAGGAATAGTTCTTAACAATGTTGAAATTTCTCGACCTAAATATGGTTACGGTTACGGTCGTTATCGTTATGGATCTAATTATACTAATTATGGTTCAAGTTATGGTTACGGGTATGGTTACGGATATGGTTATGGGTATGGTTACGGATATGGCTATGGATATTATGAAGATGATGCAAAAGAGGATGATAGAACTATTATGCAAAGGATAAAAGATTTGTTTAAGAAAAAAGATAAAAAGAAATAAATGTTTTAATGTTTTGATATTAAAATTAATTAGACAAAAAATAACTTTTTTTGAATACGTAAGTATTTATAAGATTTATAATTTAATTCTTAATATATTTTCCTTTGTTGTTTCAATATTATTAAATAAAACATTAAAAATGGGTTTGCCCATTAGTATGTCTATTGAACCAACGAACACATGCAATTTGAAATGTCCAGAATGTCCTGTAGGAATGGATTTAATGAAAAGAGGCAAAGGACAGATAGATATAGAACTTTATAAAAAAATAATAAATCAAACATCAAACTACCTTATAAGTTTAAACCTCTATTTTCAAGGGGAGCCCTTTTTAAACAAAAATATATTTGAAATGATTAAATATGCCTCAAGCAAAAAGATATATACTATTATTTCAACAAACGCTCAACTTATAAATCAGACCTGTGCAAATGATATAATTAATAGTAAATTAAATGAAATTATAATATCCATCGATGGAGCTACACCCGAAATATATGAGAAATATCGAAAAGGAGCTAATTTCCAAAAAGTACTAAATGCAATTAAATTTATTCAGGAAGCAAAAAATAAAGCAATGTCTGTTTTTCCTATAATAAAAATACAATTTATTGTCTTTAAATACAATCAACATGAAATTCAATTGATTAAACAAATTGCTACTGATTTAAAAGTAGATAAAACAATAATTAAAACTGCTCAAATCTATAATTATCAATCAAAACCACAACTTATACCAGACAACAAAAAATATTCTCGATATTTAATTAAAAATAACAAAGTAATGAAAAAAAATAAAATGTATAACTTTTGCTGGCGCTTTTGGAGTAGCAATGTTGTTACAATTGATGGTTTTTTAGTCCCTTGTTGCTTTGATAAAGACGAGAAGTATATATTAGGAAATCTAAAAACACAAACAATAAAAGAAGTTATTAAAGGAAAAAAATATAAAACATTTGCAACCAAAATTATCCAAGAAAGAAAAAATATAGATATTTGTAATAATTGCAACTAAAATTATTAATTAATGGGATTCCAAATTATAATTCCTTTTTTATTAATGTATCCTATTTTTATATTATCGTAATCATAATCAAGTGTATTACCATATGTTATTTTGGCAAGACCATTGTTGAAACTCTCTGTGTAGTCAAATTGAGGCTGAATTATCATTTTGCCAGTTTTATCAATATATCCCCATTTACCATTAATATTAACTCCAGCCATTCCTTCCTTAAAATACCAAGCCATATCAAATTGAGGATTAATAATTATTTTGCCAGTCCTATTGATAAACCCATATTTATTTGCTAACGAAATAGAAGCTAGCCCTTCTGAAAAACCCCAAGCCATATCAAATTGAGGATTAATAACTATTTTGCCATTTTTATCAATATAACCATATTTGTCATTTATTTCAACACAAGCCAATCCTTCATAAAAGCTATTTGCTTTATCAAATTGAAAATTAATTACTAAATTCCCTGATGTATCAATGTATCCATATTTGTCATTTTTGCAAACACTTGCATATCCTTCATTAAAATCACTTGCACATTTATATTGAGGCTTTACTTTTATGCATCCTTTAACATCAATAAACCCATATTTTCCATCAATTTTTATTAATGCTCTATTCTCAAAAAAATCAAAACAATCATCATAACTCACATTGGTAATTATATTGCCAGTTTTATTTATATAACCACATTTATTGTTTATGAAAACTTTAGCTAAACCTCCATTAAAATTACCAGCATTATCAAACTTTAATCCTATAACATTATTCCCATTTTTATCAATATAACCACATTTCCCATTTTTCTCAACTTTTGCTAAACCTTCTGAAAATTCACTAACACTACTATACAAAGGCTTTATGATAATATCCCCTTTATTATTTATAAACCCATATTTATTATCTTTCTTTATCATAAATAATTGTTTATCATTTTTAATATGATTGCATGAAAATAGCAATATTGAAATTAAAATAAACAAAGATAACTTTTGAAGCATAATTTTATAATTTTGTATTAATTTACAAATATACAAGTAAATAAAATGCAAAAAATACGCAAAACAGCTAATTTTTAATGAACTGGGATATTTATATAAAAAATTTTAGAACTTTTTTAATGCTAGAAAAATTACTTTCAGCAAATTCTATAGAAGCATATCAAAGAGACATTCAAAAATTACATCAATATATTCTATTGAAAAATATAGAAGTTTCTCCAGAGAAAGTTACCCCTGAATTAATACAAGAATTTATAAATTGGATATATGAAATTGGACTAAGAGACACATCACATGCAAGAATAGTTTCTGGAATAAAAGCTTTTTTTAAATTTCTAATATTTGAGGATATTATAAAAAAAAACCCCGCAGAATTAATTGAAAATCCAAAGATTAAGCGTTCCCTTCCTGATATTTTAACTATAAATGAAATAAACAATTTAATTGATGCTATAGACTTAAGCTCAAACGAAGGACATCGAAATAAAGCTATAATTGAAACTATTTATAGCTGTGGTTTAAGAGTTTCAGAATCTGTAAACTTATTGATAAGTTGTTTGCATTTTAATGAAGGGTTTGTACAAGTCATAGGAAAAGGAAATAAAGAAAGACTTGTACCTATTGGACAATCTGCTATTAATGCAATTACGGTTTATATGGAAAATTATAGAAATCATTTAAAAATAAATAAAGATGCTAGTGATATACTTTTTCTAAATAGAAGAGGAGGCAAATTAACTAGAGTAATGATTTTTATAATAATTAAAGACTTGGTCAAAAAAATTAATTTACAAAAAACAATAAGCCCTCATACTCTTAGACATTCATTTGCAACGCACCTAATTGAGGGAGGGGCAGACCTTAGGGCAATACAAGAAATGTTAGGACATGAATCAATTCTTACTACAGAAATATATACTCATTTAGATAGAGAATTTTTGAGAGAAGAAATATTAATGTATCATCCACGAGAGAAGCAGATGTAAAGAAAAATATTTATTAACTGTTATTGTATAAATCAATCATTTACAATTTAATTACCAACAATTGTAATCTTTTTATTATCAGCAACTAAAATAAATATTTTGTAGAATATTGATTATATGTGTTTTTAATTTTAATTTTGCGCATTAATTAATTAAAAAATATTTAAAAAAATGAAGAAAATAATATTATTTGTTTTCGCATTTAGCATTATTTTTAATGCGTACAGTCAAGATAAACTTGACCTTAATGCAGGTTTCCCTAAAGATCCTAATCTTAGAGTAGGCACATTAGAAAATGGAATGAAGTATTACGTTCGCAAAAATGCAAAGCCAGAAAACAGAGTAGAACTACAATTAGTAGTGAAAGTAGGTTCAACAATGGAAAACGATAATCAACAAGGCTTAGCTCACTTTTGTGAACATATGGCTTTTAATGGTTCTAAAAATTTCCTGGGAAACCAACTTATCCAAAAATTAGAAGCAGAAGGAATCCGATTCGGTGAAAATCTAAACGCATATACATCTTTTGATCAAACTGTTTATATGCTTCAAGTTCCTGCTGAACAAAGAGTTCTTGATATGGGCATTCAAGTACTTGAAGATTGGGCTGTTAATCTATCTTTTGATCCAAAAGAAATAGAGAAAGAAAGAGGTGTTATTATTGAAGAATGGAGACTCGGACAAGGTGCAAATGAAAGATTACAAAAACAATATTGGCCATACTTATTTAAAGGTTCTAGATATGCAGAAAGACTTCCTATTGGAAAAAAAGAAGTAATTGAATCTTTTAAACATGAAACATTAATTCAATTTTATAAAGATTGGTACCGAACTGATTTAATGGCTGTAGTTGCTATTGGTGATTTTGATATAGACAAAATAGAAAAGCAAATAAAAGATAAATTTTCCAAAATACCTAAACAAAAAAATCCTAAACCATTGTTATCTTTTGAAGTTCCTGACCATAAAGAAACTTTAGTTGTAAAAGCAACAGATAAAGAGGCTCCTTATACTCTTGTCCAAGTTTATTATAAACATCCTAGTGAAAAAAATGAAAAAATAGCCGATTATCGTAGAAATATTGTTTATGGATTATATTCAGGTATGTTAAACCAAAGATTAAATGAATTAACAAAAAAAGCTAATCCTCCTTTTGTTTATGCTTATTCTTATTATGGAAATCTTGTTAAAACAAAAGATACATATGCATCTGTTGCCATGGTAAAGGAAAACGATATACTTATAGGTCTCGAAGTAATGTCAGATGAAAATGAAAAAGTAAAAAGATTTGGATTTACTCAAACTGAACTTGACAGGCAAAAAAGCGACGTTCTTAGAAATATGGAAACATCTTTTAATGAAAGAAATAAAAATGAATCTGCAAATTATGCTTCTGAATATGTAAGAAATTTTTTAAATAATGAACCAATTCCTGGTATTGAGTTTGAATATGAAATATACAAAAAATATGTTCCAACAATAACTTTAGAAGAAATAAATGCATTACCAAAAAAGTTTATTACTGATGGAGAAAATGAAGTAGTTGTAATCATTGCTCCTGAAAAGGAAAATCTAAAACTTCCTTCTGATGATGAAATAAAAAATGCAATGACAAAAAGTTCTGAAAAAAAATTAGAAGCATATGTTGATAATGTAATTAACAAACCTCTTATAGACAAAATGCCAAATCCTAAAAAAATAATAGAAGAAAAAAATATTAAAGAACTTAACATTACTGAATGGAAATTAGAAAATGGAGTGAAAATATATTACAAACCTACCGATTTTAAAAATGATGAAATATTATTCTCAGCTTCAAGCGTAGGTGGATACCTTAATTATCCTGAAAAAGATCACCTATCTGCAACTAATGCTACAAATGTTATTTCTATTTCAGGTATAGCTGATTTTGACGCAATTCAGCTTCAAAAATTATTATCAGGTAAAATTGTAAACGTATCTCCTTACATTTCTGATGTTAAAGAAGGATTAAGAGGAAGCGCTGCACCTCAAGATTTAGAAACAATGATGCAATTGATTTATGCCTATTTTACAAAACCTAGGCTTGATCAAGAAGCATTTACTTCATTCATTCAAAGACAAAAAGCTTCTTTAGAAAATAGACAAGCTAATCCTGATGTTGCTTTTTATGACACAATTAGTGTGACTATGAATAATTATAATTTCAGAGCAAGGCCAGTGACTCCAGAGCTTTTAAACGAAATAGATATGAATAAAGCTTATGAAATATATACTGACCGTTTTGCTGATGCTAGTGATTTTAGTTTTTATTTCGTTGGAAATATAAAACCTGAAGAATTCAAACCTCTTGTAGAAAAATATATTGGAGGACTCCCTGTAAAAGAAAGAAAAGATGGATGGAAAGATTCTGGAATCAGAACACCTAAAGGAAATATCGAAAAAACTGTATATAAAGGATTTGAACCTAAATCAACAGTTATTATGGAATATACAGGAAAATTTGATTGGAATAGAAAAAATAGATTTTTCATTAATGCCTTAAATAACTTCGTTGATATAAAATTAAGAGAAGCTATCAGAGAGGACCAAGGAGGAACTTATGGTGTAGGGGCATGGATTAGCCCTAGAAAATACCCAATAACCCAATTTGCTACATATATTCAATTTGGTTGCGACCCAAAAAGAGTTGACGAGTTAATCAATGTGTCAATGCAAGTTATTGATAATGTAAAGAAAATAGGAGCAACTAAAGATGAATTAGACAAAGTAAAAGAATTATTACTAAAAGAAAGAGAAACTGACAGTAAAAAAAATGAATTCTGGTTATCTGCAATATCAAGTAATTATGATAATGAAGAAAATATATTAGAAATAAACTTATTCGAAAATTGGGTTAAAGCTTTATCTAATGAAGACTTAATGAAAGCTGCCAAACAATATTATAATAAAGAAAATTTTGCTAAATTTATTCTTAAACCAGAAGGTGATAAATAAAATTTAAAAATAACTTATTAAATAATATTATTCTATAGAAAGAGAGGCGTCAAGAGGCGCCTCTCTTTCTATCTATATATAATATAATAAAACTCATTGATCAACTATTCCCCTTCGCTTACTTCTATTTTTGCAGTTTGTACCACTGATCCTTTAAAATTTATTTGCGGTATTATTACTTTTGTTATTATCTTCTCTCCTTGTTTTAAATTTGCATCTGTTTTAAAAACAACAGAAGCATTAATATCTTCAGAAAAAGGTTTTCCTATCATATCTACCAATTCATAACCATTTGTTTCAAAATTTTCTTGAATACGTTTAATAGTTGTTGTAAATTGTTTTAATTCTTTTGTTTCAGGGCTGATACTACTTAATTTTTTTTGAATATTTGTTATTTCACTTAAAACTTTTAGTACTAATAAATGGTCTGCTTTTTCCATTTTATCAGGAGAATTACTAATACATTCTTTTATTAGCAACATATGTGCATTCAATAATTTAATTAATTGTTCATCAATTTTTATTTGTTCCTCACGCAATATGTTTTCACTTTTATTGATATGAGTCATTATATTATTTTTTTCTTCATTGAATTGTTCTCCAAATGCTATTTGTTCTTTACGTAAAGAGCTTTCTGTACTATTGATAAAAGACATTATATTGTTCTTTTCTTCATTAAGTTGATTTTGTAATATTATTTGATCTCCATGCAATGTATTTTCTATTTTTTTCATAAGATCAATTAGGTTAGATTTTTCTTTATTAAGTTGTTCTCCTAATATTATTTGTTCCTTACCTAATGTCTCTGAGATCTCTTTAATTTTGTCGATTATATTGCTTTTATCCTTGACAAATTGTCTTTTTTGCAAATGGAAAAGAATAATAAACATCAAAAATATTATTAAAATAACTACAATCCAATAAAGAGTATTATTACTTAAAGTTTTATTTAAGGATGAAATATCTGTGTTAGATTTTTCATTAGTTTTTTGAATTTGAAAACCTAAATTGTTAGCAATATTTTGCAGATTAGAATTCGTTTTTGACAATTCATTTTTCAAATAATTTATGCTATCTATTGCATAAGAAAGTTCTATTTCAAACCTTTTTATGCTCAATTTAGATTCACGTTGTTGTTCTCGCAATCTAGCATTTTCAGTTTCTATTTTTCCTATTCGAACTCCAACTTCTTGAATTGAGGCATTCTCATTTTGAGCTAATAATAAAGAATTAATAAAGGCTACTAATAAAATAGTAATTAAATTTGTTTTCATGGTCTTCAATTTTATTAAATTTATATTTAAGTTTACTGTTTACCAATTTTGATTATTATAATTGTGTTCCCAATTCTATTTTATTAAACTATACTACATGTGCAATTAGAACATATGAACGTAAGTTTGCATGAAAACTACAATTTAAATATATTTAATGTACCTAATTAATTCTTTCTAAATAAAGGTTTTAATAACTCTATTTAGATGTCGTTGTTGTTTGATTTCAAACAAATTGATTAATTGCTAGAGGTTATTTTTGCTATTCATATGAAATTGCAAAAACTTAAATAGTTGTTCTTCTAAATAAAACCTTTATTTACTATATTTATAACAAATAAACAAAATTACAGATATGTTATATTAAAGGTAAATTAAGTAATTATATTTTTATATAATTGTGTTATTTCAACATTTTACAACACAAATATACGATGTTATTTTTTAAAATGCAAATTTTTTTTAATTTAAAATAGTAAAAAATAAATAAACTCATGTTTGTAGATACTTTTGTAAATATTTTTATATAACCTAATAATTGATAAATTTGAAACAAATTATTGTTAACAGTACTTAATATAATTACAATAGTAATTGCACAAATAAAAAAAAACATTGTAATTAAGCCTATGTAATAAATTAGTTATTGTTTGATTAATTTTTCTTTTAAAAATGATTAGTGTTACAAATATTTTGTTTCACTTCTGTATAAAGAGCCTTTGTCTTTTTATGCTTAAAATTTATTTTTGAAACTATTGAATTTATTTGCTTTCTTTGTTTTTGATGAAAACTATAGATTTATCAATAAATTAAAAAATAAATTAAAAAATAATGTATCTTAAAAAAAATTTATAATTTTATCATTTCAAATTCAATAAAATTTTATTAACCTGTAAAAATAATTAATTATATGAAAGTTTATCAAAACAATGAAATTAGAAATTTAGCTCTAGTAGGGGGAACAAAAACAGGAAAAACAAGTTTGTCTGAATCTATGCTTTTTGAAGCAGGTGTAATAACAAGAAAAGGAAGTGTTGAGGAGAAGAATACCGCTTCAGATTATCGTCCAATAGAATTAGAACGCCAAACTTCAGTTTATTCTACATTAATATCATTTGAATACGAAAACAAAAAAATAAATTTAATAGATACTCCTGGTATTGATGATTTTTGTGGGGAGATCGCAACTTCATTAAGAGTTGTTGAATGTGCTGGTATAGTTATAAATGCACAGAATGGAGTTGATATAGGCAGTGAAATCAATTGGAGAAGTATGCAGAAGTATAATCCAAGTGCATTTTTAGTAATAAATCAACTTGATCATGAAAAAGCTATATTTGAAGAAACAATTAATCAAGCAAAACAATTGTATGGAAACAAAGTTGTTGTTGCGCAATATCCTATAAATATAGGATTAGGTTTTGATTCTATAGTTGATATAATATCAATGAAATTATATAAATATACATCTACTACAGGGAAACCTGAAATTACAGATATTCCCGCATCAGAAAAAAGTAAGGCAGAAGAACTTAGAAATATATTATGTGAATCTGCTGCAGAAAATGATGAAGCTTTAATGGAAGTATTTTTTGATAAGGGTTTGCTTACAGAAGAAGAAATTTTAAAAGGAATAAAGGATGGTCTTATTGCAAAAAACATTATTCCTGTATTTTGTGTATCTGCAAAGAATAACATAGGAATAGGACGTCTTATTTCTATAATTAATATGATTGTTCCAACACCAGCAGAAGCTCCTTCTTTTAAGAATGTAAATGATGAGGATATTACTTTTAACACAAAAGATGATCCTTCATTGTTTTTCTTTAAAACAATAAATGAACAACATGTTGGAGAAATCTCATATTTCAGAGTTATGACAGGAGAAATTACTGAAGGTATAGATTTAGTAAACATGACAAACGGTTCAAAAGAAAGATTAAGTCAATTGTTTATCTCTACAGGGAAAAACAGAATAAAAGTAGATAAGATTGTTGCAGGAGATATTGGCGCAAGTATAAAATTAAAAGATTGCAAAACAAACCATACACTTTGTGGAAAAAATGGTACGAATGTATATCCACCAATAGCATACCCTCTTTCTCGATATAGAATAGCAATTGAAGCCAAAAATACAGCAGATGAAGAAAAACTTACAGAAATTGTAAATAACGTAGTTAAAGAAGATCCATCTTTAACTGTAGAACATTCAAAAGAACTAAAACAAACTATTTTGAATGGGCAAGGAGAATTACATATAAATATATTAAAATGGCAAATAGAAACTGTAGGTAAAATAGACACTCAATTTGTTAGCCCAAAGATTCCATATAGAGAAACCATAAAAAAATCTGCAAAAGCAACTTATAAGCATAAAAAACAATCAGGAGGTTCTGGTCAATTTGGAGAAGTTTATATATTGATAGAGCCTTATTTTAATGGAATGCCAGATCAAACAGAATTTCCTATTAGAGGAAGAGAAGAAAAAATACTTCCTTGGGGAGGTAAGCTTATTTTCCAAAATTGTATTGTTGGAGGAGCCATTGATACAAGATTTATGCCCGCAATTTTAAAAGGAATAATGGATAAAATGGAAGTTGGACCTCTTACTGGTTGTCATGCAAGAGATATTGTAGTAAGTGTCTATGACGGGAAGATGCACCCAGTTGATTCAAATGAAATTTCGTTTAAAATAGCAGGTATGCAAGCATTTAGAGAAGCATTCAAAAATGCCGATCCACGTATTCTTGAGCCAGTATATGACATTGAAGTTATTGCTCCAGAAGATAGAACTGGGGATGTTATGACCGATTTACAATCAAGAAGAGCTATGATAGAAGGAATAGAAGGAGAAGGAAGGTATCAAAGAATAAAGGCTAAAGTCCCTTTAGCAGAATTAGATCGATATTCAACAACTTTAAGTTCTCTAACTAATGGCCGAGCAACTTATTCTTTGAAATTTTATGATTATCAACAAGTTTCAGGGGATGTTCAATCGAAGATTATTAAAGAATATGAAGAGCAACAAAAAGAAGATGATAAATAGTTTTTTTGTTATTCAAATTTAAATAAGCATTTAAGCCTCATTGATTTCAGAGATTAGTGAGGTTTTTTTCTTTTTAAGTTAAATTTTTAGAAGAATATTCAAAAAAGCCATAAATTGAAACAAAAAATAAAAATAAAAGTATAAAGGAATAGTAATTTTAAAAATAAAATAATTTTGTAATGAAAAAATTGTTATTAATCATTCTGCTTATAGTATTCGTTTTTAATGTTAATTCTCAAACAAATGAAGCCAAAACATTTTTTAATAGTGGACAAGAAAAATATTCTCAGGGGGATTTTAAAGGGGCGATAGATGAATTTAGCCAGGCTATATTTCTAAGTCCAAATGATGCAATAATATATTATAATAGAGGAATAGCAAAAGTTAGATATGGAGACTATTACGGAGCAATTAGAGATTATTCAAAAGCAATTGAAATAAATCCAAACTTTGGAGAAGCATATAATAATAGAGGGATAGCTAAAGGTTTAGCTGGTGATAGAAAAGGATCTGTTAAAGATTATATGAAATCAATAAAATTAAATCCTGAATTTGCTAAAGCATATTATAACAAAGGTAATGCAGAATATGCGCTCAGAAAAATTTCCAAAGCAATAGATTCTTATAATCAAGCAATAAAATTAAAAATGGATTATGCAGAAGCTTATGTGAATAGAGGAAATGCAAAACTAGAATTAAAAGATCGTCATGGAGCTATAGCAGACTGGAGCAGAGCCATTGAGTTAAACCCAAAGTTTATTATAGCATATAATAATAGAGGTTATGTAAAATCAGAATTAGGAGACACTTTAGGAGCAATGGAAGATTTTAATAAAGCTATAGAGTTAAATAGTTTATTTGTAGATGCTTACTTTAATCGAGGTATAACAAGAATGAAACTAGGACAAAATAAAGAAGCAATTGAAGATCTTAACAAATCTATAGATTTTAATCCAATGGATGGAGAGGCTTATTTTTACAGAGGCGAAGCTAAGCATAACATGGGAGATCGCAGTGGAGCTTGCAGTGACTGGGCTAAGTCTAACGAATTAAGATATAATAATGCTATATTATTAATAAATAAACATTGTAAATAAAGTTGTAAATAAAATAGATGCATAATGGTTTGTATATCAGTTAACTATGCTTATTATTTTGAAAAAATGGAAATAATTAGTATAGTTATTTGAAAAAAAATTTGGAAATAAATAATTTAATATTTTTCTTTGCACCTCAATAGTAATTTACTTAATTATTAACTAAAAAAGGAAAATATTATGTCAGATATCCCAACAAGAGTAAAGAAAATTATAGTTGAGAAGTTAGGTGTAGATGAGAATGAAGTTACACCAGAAGCAAGCTTTACAAATGATTTAGGTGCGGATTCACTTGATACAGTGGAACTAATTATGGAATTTGAAAAAGAATTTAATCTTACAATTCCAGATGATCAAGCAGAAACTATCACCTCAGTAGGTCAGGCTATGAAGTACATAGAGGACAACGTAAGTAAATAATTTTTTTATTATTTAATTAATTTTTATGGAATTAAAACGAGTTGTCGTAACAGGTCTCGGCACTGTAAGTCCAATAGGAAATACTATTCCTGAATATTGGGAAGCTTTAATTAGTGGTGTTAGTGGTGCGGATTATATAACTCACTTTGATGCTTCAAAATTCAAAACACAATTTGCATGTGAAGTTAAAAACTTAGACATTAGCAATTTTTTTGATAGGAAAGAAGCGCGAAAATATGATTTGTATGCTCAGTATGCGTTAATATGCGTTGAAGAAGCTTTTCTTGACTCAAAGATTGACACAGCAAAATTAGATTTAAACAGAGCTGGTGTAATTTGGGGTTCAGGAATTGGAGGGATAAATACATTCCTTTCAGAGTGCAAAGATTTTATAAAAGGAGACGGTACTCCTCGTTTTAATCCTTTCTTTATTCCCAAAATGATATCTGATATTGCTGCAGGGCATATCTCTATAAAATATGGGTTTAGAGGTCCTAATTTCACAACTACATCTGCTTGTGCATCTTCTGCAAATTCTGTTATTGATGCGTATAATTATATACGATTTGGAATTGCAGATTTATTTATAACAGGAGGTTCAGAAGCAGCAATAAATGAAGCAGGTATTGGTGGTTTTAATGCAATGCATGCTATTTCAACACGAAATGACTCCCCAAAGACAGCTTCAAGACCATTTGCTGCAGATAGGGATGGTTTTGTTCTTGGAGAAGGAGGAGGAGCTTTAATATTGGAAGAATATGAACATGCAATAAAACGTGGAGCCAAAATATATGCGGAAGTTATAGGAGGTGGTATGTCTGCTGATGCTTATCACATGACTGCTCCTCATCCAGAAGGAGATGGTGCCGTTAGTGTAATGCTAAATGCATTAAATGATGCAAAACTTTCAAAAGAGCAAATTGATTACATTAATGTTCATGGAACTTCAACTCCTGCTGGCGATGTTGCAGAAATAAAAGCAATAGTTAGAGTTTTTGGAGAACATGCCCCTAATCTTAATATTAGCGGAACCAAATCAATGACAGGTCATTTACTTGGGGCTGCAGGTGCAATAGAATCAATAGCAACGATACTTGCTATAAAAAATGACTTAATACCTCCTACAATAAATAAATATGAGTTAGACCCAGAAATAAGTCCTATTCTTAATTTAACTTTTGAGAAAGCTCAAAAGAGGGTAGTTAATTATGGTATGAGTAATACATTTGGTTTTGGAGGTCATAACGCATGCGTAGTATTTAAAAAATATGTGTAAATAATTGCTTCCTAAATCTTTTCCCGAAATAAAATTATTATTCTTTAAGCAAAAGGCATTAAATACAACTAAATTTGATGTCTATTTAAAGAAGTATATAAAAAATGTTTTTGGTTTTAGAGCTAAAAATATTCATTTATATAGATTAGCATTAACTCATAAATCTTGTAATCAAGAAAGTAATAGAGAAAACAATGAGCGGTTGGAATTTTTGGGAGATGCAATACTTCAATCAGTTACAACTTCTTATTTATTTCAGAAATATCCATGCAAAGGAGAAGGTTTTTTAACAGAATTACGTTCAAAAATAGTTTGTAGGAACAATTTAAATAAAGTTGCGTGTAGCATAGGTCTAAATGATTTGATAAGTTGTAATTTAAATGGTATTCCTAGATTTCATTCAAATATTTATGGAGATGCTTTGGAGGCATTAATAGGTGCTATTTACTTAGATAAGGGTTATAAATTTACAGAAAAACTTATTTATGATAGGCTAATAAAGTTATATATAGATATTGATTCTTTAAATGAAAAACTGACTAATTTTAAAAGTAAGCTTTTGGAATGGTCACAAAAAGAAAAGAAAAATTTAAAATATCATATTGTATCAGAACCAGATAATCAAAATAATATTAAAACATATAAGATAGCAATATTGATAGACGACGAGTTGATAGCCGAAGGAATTGATTACTCAATAAAAAAAGCTGAACAGAATGCCGCAGAAAAGGCTATATTAATACTAGATATAGTTTAACACCTCATTTTGATTTTTAATTTGTTTTTCTGAAAATTTTAAAACGGGAAGAAAACATTAAAGCAAAAAAGATAAAAATAGATATTTTTGGAATAAAGTCTCCAAATTGAGTGTAAAAAGTAATTTTTGTATTGTTGTTAATTTTCCCTTTAATAACATCCTTTTCCCAATATTTTGTTTGTAAAATTATATTGCCTTTTTGATTAATAAAACAGGAAATGCCAGTGTTAGCGCTTCTAGCAATACTTCTTCTGTTTTCGATTGCTCTTAGTTTTGCGTAAAGTAAATGTTGTTTATATCCCCATGTATCACCCCACCATCCGTCATTTGTAATAATAGCAAGAAAAGTTGCCCCATTTTTTACATATCCTGTAACATATTCTCCAAAAACAGATTCATAACAAATTATAGGAGCTACCTTAAATTTTCCTGTTTTATCAATAAAAACAGATCTTTCTTTTTGTGTCCCTAAGCTACCACTAGTTCCGCCAAGATCAAGAGCAAAACGTTCTAAAAATTTGAAGAGCTCAGGATAAGGCATTAGTTCGACTCCAGAAACTAATTTTGATTTATGGTAAAGAGAAATATTCATATTACAATCAGTTTGTACAGCTGAATTATATGAATCATACCATGTGCCATCACCCATTTCTTTTGAAGTAGCAGTTAATTGAGATTCTTTAGTGTAATGTTTATAAGTACTAATTCCTGTTATTAATTTTAATTTAGGATAATCGCATAAACTTTTACTAACATAATTGAACAAGAGGTCTGTATTTAAAGAATCAACCCAATAACCACCAGGTAAAGCTGTTTCTGGTCCAATTATATAGTCAGTTTCTTGGTCTGTTAATGTTTTTCCTAATTTAATAAATATGCGATATTGATCGTCTGTGCTTAGATCTGAAAATTTTTCGTTATACGGGTCTATATTTGGTTGTACAACAACAATTTTGATTGGGTTAACAGTTTCTTTATATAAAGAATATATAGAAATAGAAATTAGTAAAGGAATAAAAATTATTGCAGATAAAGATAACCCTAGTTTTTTATTTTTAAAAAATTCGTAAGCAATAATATTTGTAACTAATATCCATAAAGTCCCACCAAAAACGCCTGTAAACTCATACCATTGAATTAAACTTTCTGTTCCTGCAAATCCATTTCCAAGAGTTAGCCACACCCATGATAAATCCCAGTTATGGTGAGCATATTCGAAAATTAGCCAGAAAGACACTAAATATACATATCTTAAAATTTTTGTGTATGAATTTTTCTTTATATAAAACATAAAGAAAATAATTGCCATAAATAAAGAATTAAAAAATATAGCCATAAATCCTCCCCAGAATGTTGCATTTTGCAACCAACTTGTAGTAATAAAATTCCATAAAAAGAAGCACAAATGAAATATTAAGAATACAACCAAATTTTTACCTTTTTTTATTTTTATTAAATTATCATTATTTTCTTCAAAATAAAATAATGGAACAAATGCAACTAAAAGAAACAATGATAAATCTGTAGTCCATCCGATGCTTAGTAAAGTAGAAGTTAGGATTACTATAAATAATGATTTAAGCATATAATTTTATTTTTTTTACAAAAAAAAAGCCCCGAAAATATTCGGAGCTTCTTTTTATAATTTAATATACGTCTACTAGAAATGTAATGTTAGAACTAACGCTGCATTCATAATATCTGTATCTAATTTAAATTGTTTAGAATTTTTATTACCAGTTTCAGTTGTAGTTTCCTTTATAGAACCAGTTCTTTGTTGCAAACCATTTGCGTCAACATCCCAAACCCAAGCTTCTGATTTTAATTCGTCATTTTTCTTTGAACCCATCATTAATCCCCATCCATATTCAACACCAACTGACATTTTTGGCAAAATAAAGTATTCTGCTCCAATAAAACCTCTTAATCCAAGACCAAAAGAACCTCCTTTTTTATCTTCAAGATCTCTTCCTGCAACAAGAGAATTTAAAGTATCAAGAGCATTGCCATATTCATAAGTAGTTTTTTCCGAACTCATTGCTACAAATAATTCACCACCATAGAATCCTTGTAATCTTGTGTTACCTTTTCTCTTTTCGATACCAATACCAAAGTTAACATTCATTGTTGAATTTTTTTCCTTATCTTCTAGTTTTGCATTCACATCTGAAGAGTGAATATCAGGAACTAAAGTAAGGTCTGTTGTATTGCTCATCCCAATACGAAGTTTTACTCTAGCAGCAGTTTTTTCATTTAAGAAATATTTTCCAGTAATAGTTTGGTCAGTAGGATTTACAAACTTAGCACTTGCATTAGCAGCATTGCCAAGAATTGTGAAGAAAGGACGAGCATCAATGCCTATAGCCCAATCTTTAGCTTCAGGTAAAATTTTTTCTCCTTTTTTAGATGTTAAATCTTGAGAGAAAGCTGAAAATGAAGTTGCAATAGCAACAGCAATTAATAAAAGGTTTTTTTTCATAATTTGCATTTTTTAGTTAATAATAATTTAATTAAACTTAAACTAAATTTTCAGCAAATATAAATACTTTTTAACCACACAAAACATCTATTTTAATAATTTTACAAGAAAAGAGTTTTTTTTATTAAAATAATAACTTTAAATAATTGTGTTTTAATCAATTATAAATATGAGTTTTTTATTAACAATTCTACGTAAAGTTAAATAAAATAATAAATTAGCTTGTTAATATCTTATTAAAAATAGTTTTTTTGTTAAGTATTGTATTTATCTTAACAATACCTTTGTTAGTGGGAAAATAAAGGACATAGTTATTATTTAGCATATTTTAATAATAAGTGTCGTTACTTTTTTGCAATAACGAATATTTTCAAGCTTTTATAGTAAGGTTAAAAAAAACATTAACTTTGTGATTTTAAAATAATAGTAGATAATTAATTACAAAATAAATACTCTAATTTTGAGAAACGATGAAACTTAATTATAAAGAAACAGGAGAAGGCCATGTTGTTTTTATATTACATGGACTACTTGGGATGTCAGATAATTGGGTTAGTATTGCGAAGATATTATCCAAAAAATATAGGGTATTTAACATAGATATTCGCAATCATGGGTTGTCACCTCATAGTGACAACATGAATTATGATTTAATGGCAGATGATTTGTTTGAAATAGTTAAAGATAGGAGTTTAAATAAGGTTTCTCTTATAGGACATTCAATGGGAGGTAAGATAGCTATTATTTTTGCAGACAAATATAGAGATTTTGTTGAAAAACTGATAGTTATAGATATTTGTCATCGTTCATACGAGCATATAAAGAAGTATAACAGATTAATGAATGTTATATCAAGAATAAATTTGATGCAGTTTAAATCAAGAATAGAAATAGATAATCATTTGAAAATTATTTTTCCTGCAGATAGGACAATAGGTCTTCTCCAAAAAAACATAAAGCGTAATAATGATAATACTTTTTCATGGAAGTTTAATCATGTATCTATTAAAAATAATTTAAAAAAAATAGGTAAAGAAACTATTCCAGAAAAACCCTTAGATATTAATGTTTTATTTATTAAAGGGGAGTTGTCAGATTACATTACAAAAGAAGATGAAGAAGATATAAAGATTCATTTTATTAATTCAAAAGTAAAAATAATAAAAGAAGCAAGTCATTGGATAAATGCAGATCAACCTCAATTACTTACAGATACAATTATAAATTTTTTAGATAATTAGTTAATATCTATCCTATGCAAGAAGAAGGTTATATAAAGTTTAATGTTAATAATGATTTTAAGCAGAATAACATTAATGATATAGTCATTAGAGATATAAATAAAGTAAGGAAATATCTTAAAGATAAAGGTTTAATAGGATATGATGGAAATGCCAATGTTTCTTTTGGAAATATTAGTCATAGAATATTAGGGAACACCTTTGTTATTACTTCTACAAATACAGGAAAATATAGATTTTTAAGAAAGCAAGAACTTTCATTGGTATATGATTTTGATATTAAAAGAAATTCCATATCAAGTAATGGGATGAAATTGCCATCTTCGGAAACGTTAAGCCATGTCGCTATTTATTTAGCTAATCAAAATGTTAATGCCGTAATACATATTCATTCAGAATATTTATGGACAAAATATTTTAATGTAATTTCTTCTATTGGAGAAGAATTTTTATATGGAACAACAGAATTATCTGAACAAATTTTCAAGAAAGTTAGTAGTGAAAACAAATCAAAAGGTATAATTCTTTTTAAAGGTCATGAAAATGGATTAATAGTATTTGCTGAAGATATTTTTTCTGCTAAGCAAATAATAGATAGTTATTTTTAATTTAATGAGAAAGAAGCTTGTTTTAAGTTGATATTTATTTTTTTAATAATTAGAATATCAATTTCTTTTGGCATTATATTTGTCATTTGAATTATAATTAATAATTATTAAAAATTATCTATTTATGAAAGTTTCTTATATAAGTTTAAAGAGAAGCAGTAGCACTTCAACTTTGAAATCAATGGGTTTAACAAAAATCCTAAAATTATTAGCTTTAATAGTAACTATTTTTGTATCAGTTTCGTGTGGAACAACAAGGGAGATAAATAGGGTTAGTCCAGAGAAAGATATTGATTTAAGTGGTAGATGGAATGATGTAGATTCAAGACAAACTGCAGAAGCAATGATCCAGCAATTGCTTGGAGATAAATGGATTCCAGGTTTTGAGCAATCAAATGAAGGTAAAAAGCCTATAGTTATTGTTGGTTTGGTAAACAATAAAAGCCATGAGCATATTGATGCTGAGACATTTATCAAGGATTTAGAAAAGGCAATAATAAAGATGGGCTCAGTTAGGCTTGTTCAAGCGGGAGATAAAAGAGAAGAACTTAGAGGAGAACGAGCAGGTCAACAAGAGTTTGCATCAAAAGAAACAGCAAAAAAATGGGGAAAAGAACTTGGTGCAGATTTTATGCTTCAAGGAACAATTAACTCAATAGTTGATACTTATAATAATGAAAAAGTTGTATATTACCAAATAGACCTAGAGTTATCCAATTTAGAAACCAACGAAATGGTTTGGATGGGAGATAAGAAAATAAAGAAATATATAAAGAATTAGAACTTTAAACTTCATAAAGAATTTATTTAGTAGAGAATAAACAATAATTAATATTGCTTAATGCTTCATTTTAGAAAGATAACAATTGTAACATTTACTTTATTATTATTAATATTAGCTGGCTGTGCCACTTACTATCAAAAAAATGAAGCATTTTTCACAAATCTTTATGGATATAATTTTGTAGAAGCAAAGAAGGCTCTTGAAAGTAATTCAAAAAAAGGGAATAAGCCACGTAATGCATTATTGCATAATTTAAACTTGGGATATATTAATTGGGTACTTGGGGACCCCACATCTAGCAATCAATATTTTGAAAATGCAGATAAGATAATAGAAGACCAACAGAAGAATTATGGTCTTGAAGCTTTAGCAATGATTACAAATCCAACAGTAAAGCCTTATCGTCCAGAAGATTTTGAGCCTGTTTTTGTAAATTATTATAAAGCATTAAATTATTTGCAAAACTCACAATATGATGAAGCTTTAGTTGAATGTAAGCGAATAAATATACAACTTAATAAACTTAATGATAAATATAAAGACAAAAAGAATAGATATCAGCGAGATGCTTTTGCACACTTAATGATGGGTCTTATTTATGAAGCAAAGAAAGATTACAATAATGCTTTTATTGCATATAGAAATGCGTTTGAAGTATATGAAACGGATTATAAAAAGAACTTTGGGGTAGAAATACCTCTACAGCTTAAGAAAGATATTATAAATACAGCTCATAAAAGTGGTTTTTTTGAAGATCAGAGGATGTATGAAGACAAATTTAACATAAAGTATGCAAATGAAAGTGCAGATGATGGAGAATTAGTATTTCTTTGGCATAATGGTTTTGGGCCATATAAAGCCGAATGGAGTATTAATTTTTATCGAGGAGGAGTAAATAAAGATGGTTGGATTGTTTTTGCTAATAGCGAATTAGGCTTATCATTTCCTTTTTATATAGGAGATAAGAGTGATAATGAAAAGAATGCTTGGTGGCAAACTAATTTAGTACGTATAGCTTTTCCTAAGTATGAAGATCGTCTTCCTTACTATACTTCTGCGCAAATTTCTGTAGGAAATAGTAAATATGATTTAGAATTAACAGAAGATATTAGTCAAATAGCTTTTAAAACGTTAAATGATAGAATGGCAAGAGAAATAGGTTTAGCTATAGCTAGATTTATTAGTAAGAAAGTTATAGAATCGTCAGCCAAAAGTGCAAATGAAGGGCTAGGGGCGGCTGTAAATTTAGTTAATGCATTGTCAGAAAAGGCGGATACAAGAAATTGGCAAACATTGCCTCATTCGATATTTTACACTAAAGTAAAACTTTCTGAAGGGGAGCATGATATACAGCTAAATTGTAAAGGGAATAATAATTTAAAAACAAATAATTTTAAAGTAAATATTCAAAAAAACAGGATGCAATTTGTTGCATTTCACAGTATAGAGTACATTCCTGCACAAATGTAGATTTTTTAATTAAAAAATATTTTAGATATGTCAAAAATATATACAAAGACAGGCGATAAAGGTCAAACGTCAATATTAGGAGGCAAAAGACTTTCCAAAGATAATCTAAAAATAGAAGCTTATGGTACGGTTGATGAGATTAACTCCCATGTTGGTCTTTTAAGAGATAATAGTAATAATGAAGAAATAAAAACGTGGTTGTTAGAAATCCAAAACAATTTATTTATTTGCCAGACAAATTTGGCTTTAGACCCTGAAGCAAAGCTTCAAAATATACCAGAGATAAAAGAAGAAGATATTAAAAAATTAGAAAAATGGATAGATAATATGGATAAAGATTTACCTCCGCTTTCTTCATTTATTTTACCTGGGGGGCATCCGCTTTCTTCATTTTGTCATATAGCAAGAACTATTTGCAGGCGAGCCGAACGTGATATTATAAGGTATATTAATTCAGACCGAGCCTATGGGAATGTTCCTATGGTAATTAAATATATTAATCGTTTATCAGACTTTCTTTTTACATTAGCTAGATACTTCAATAAAATTAATGATACAAAAGACATTCCTTGGGAAAAGAGATAATCAATGGGAGATAAACTGTGTGTTATTTTTTGAATTTAATTATATTTGTAACTTTATGTAGTAAATATGCTTGAAAAATGCAGATAAATGATATAGTTATGGGTTTGCCCGAAAATCCAGGTGTTTATAAGTTTATAGATAAGGATTTGAATATCATATATGTTGGCAAAGCAAAGAACATAAAGAAACGAGTTAGCTCTTATTTTACAAAAAATTACCAGTCACATAAGGTTAGAGTGATGGTAAGAAATATTGTAAATATCCAATTTGTTGTTGTTGATACTGAAAGTGATGCTTTTTTGTTGGAGAATAATTTGATAAAAACTCTTCAACCGAAGTATAATATACTTTTAAAAGATGATAAAACATATCCATGGATTTGCATAAAGGATGAGTCTTTTCCCCGAGTTTTTTTCACAAGAAATTATGAGAAAGATGGTTCTAAATATTTTGGACCATATACATCACATAAATTACGAAGCACATTATTGGATTTAATTAAACAGATATTTCAATTACGCACTTGCAATTATAACCTTAATAAGGAGTATATAAATAGACAAAAATACAAAGTATGTCTTGAGTATCATTTAGGTAATTGTAAAGGTCCTTGTGTTGGAAAACAATCAGAAGAAGAATACTTGAATAATATAAAACTGATAATAGATATCCTAAAGGGTAATGTAAATTTAGTAAAGAAGAATCTATTTGAGAATATGATGCAATATTCAGAAAATATGGAATTTGAAGTAGCACAACAATATAAAGAAAAGCTTGATTTGATTAGTAAATATCAGGCAAAATCAATGATTGTTAATTCCAGTATAAATAATATTGATGTTATATCTATTGTATCTGACGAGAAGTATGCTTATGTTAATTACATGCATATTGTTGAAGGAGCTATAGTGCAATCGTTGTCAATGGATATAAAGAAGAAATTAGACGAAACAGAAGAAGAAATACTTCAGTTAGTTTTGACTGAGATAAGAAATAAATATGAGAATAATTCAAAAGAAATAATTTCTTCTTTCTTTTTTGAGTTAAGTGATGATGTTTCTGTTGTTGTTCCGAAAATAGGAGATAAGAAGAACTTATTGGATCTTTCTTTAAAAAATGCGAGAGCCTTAAAAATAGAAACAGAATTAAGGAAAGAAAAGACAGGTGTGGAAAAAAGTTCAAAAAGGAAGCTTTTGCAAATGAAAGAAGATTTAAAGATTGACAAGTTGCCTATTCATATAGAATGTTTTGATAATTCAAACCTGCAAGGGACATTTGCTGTTGCCGCAATGGTGGTATTTAAGAATTTAAAGCCTGCAAAAAGTGAGTATAGGCATTTTAACATTAAAACAGTAGAGGGTCCAAACGATTATGCCTCAATGGAAGAGATTATATATAGGCGTTACAAAAGGCTTATTGAAGAAGATAAAAGTTTGCCACAGCTTATTGTAATTGATGGAGGAAAAGGGCAACTCGCATCTGCATTAAAAAGTTTACAGGAGCTTCATATTGATGATAAAATAAGCATAATTTCAATAGCCAAAAGGCTTGAAGAAATATTTAAGCCTAATGATATATATCCTCTATATTTAGATAAACGTTCAGAAACGCTTAAAGTTATACAGCAATTAAGAGATGAGGCGCATCGTTTTGGCATAGGACATCATAGAAATAAGAGGTCAAAAGAATCAATATATACTGAGCTTACTAATATTAAGAATATAGGGACAAAGACATCAGAGGCATTGCTTGCAAAGTATAAATCTGTCGTAGCAATATCAAGTTTATCTTTAGAAGAATTAACTCAAGATATAGGTAAAGTAAAAGCAGAAAATGTATTCAATTATTTTGATAAAAACAGAAAATAAACATTCCGTTAGTTTATAAGTGCATGAAAATAAGCATTATAAAGCAGTTTGATATATGGAAAGTAGCAGCAATTGTCGTAATGGCCGTGGCAAAAAAACTTTATTATACTCTATAATAATTAATCTTTTCTAATAAAGAACTTTATTTTTACTGCTTCTTATAGCTTTTGTAATAATCTAATATTCAATGTATTACATAAAACCATTTAACTTGCTAATTTTCATTGCGTTATATGCTATTACTCCGCCTTTACTTCGCCTTTACTTCACCCTAAAGTCACCTTAAAGTTACCATAACCCCATTTTTTAGTAAAATGCTATAAATAAACATGAT
>MEOD01000032.1 GCA_001768555.1 Bacteroidetes bacterium GWF2_29_10 | reverse complement strand
CCTTTATACAACAATCTAAATTACAAACTTTATAGCAATTTGGTATAAGGGGCGAGTTTAAACTCTATAAAGCATATAATCTTTTCTAATTTTTAATTATTTTTCGAATAATGTTTCCATTTATAGTTTCAACTTTGAGAGTGTAAATGCCGTTTGGAATATTTTCCATGTTTATGGTCTTATTAATTGCAGTTTCGTTGCTTTTAATAGTTTCATAATGCATTGTTTTACCCATCATGTCAGAAATAATTATGTTGGCATAATCCTGTTTTGGCAAATCAAAAGATATATGCAATAAGTTATTTGTTGGTATAGGGTATATGTTTAGAGACATGTCAAATTGATTATAAATATCTTTTATTCCATCAAGACAAGTTCTTTCATATAATACATCCCATCCAACATTGTCAATATTATATAGAATATTATTATATAAAGTATCACCTCCCGACCAAGATTGAGCATAATGTAAATTATAGATAGAGTAATTCATAGAGAAAGATGTTTGGTCATAGAATATTTCATCTCTATTTTTGTGAGCATAATAAGCCGCAGCAAAAGAGTTTATATTTTGATAAACATGTCCATTATTTTCTACATCTGGAGTAGAGTAGTAAATAGGTTCGCTAGGTAAATTATTTTTAGGAATACCCGATTTGAAAGTATAAGTTAATCCCAAACAATCTCGACCATAAGGGACTTCATAATTAGTAAATATAGGATAATACATTATAGATGAAGGCTCATAAATTCCACTTTCATTTAATGTTACATCATTAGCGGTTAAAGCTTTTTTAATAACTTTATATCCTAATCCATATAAACGCCCCATGTTATTTTCAGCATTATCATCTTTTATCCAGTATGGAGCTGCGTAATATTTCTTAGGTTCATTAATTGTTGATAATTTTGCAAAAGTATTAGATGTATCTCCATAAACTAATTCGACAATTAATGTGTCAACAATAGAATTGTCAGTAACTCTTCTATAATTTCCACGAATATAAATAGAGTCTATTTGATAAGAATAGCTTCCAAATCTGTAATCAAGATCCAAATAATAATCAGAGAAATATTCTGTGTTCGGATCAAGAACACATGAAGCCCCCATAACAAAAGGCTTACTATAAATAATTTTATTTTCATCTGTATCCCAATCAGCAAATTTCATTGTAGTATCATTGATAAGCTGTTGAGTATATAAAAATATTGTATTAGGGCTTTCTTTATTAAAAATACTGGCAACAATATTGTTATATCCCAAAAAGAAAGGGAAACACCACCATTCTGTTTTAAGCTTTTTTGTTTCTTTTTTTATTGTATTATTTGCTTGTTGTGTATTTTGATATTGTTTTGGTAGATTGCTTTTAGAAATAAAATATTGAGCAAAAACATTTGAATTAATAACAGTGAATAGTATTAATAAAAGTTTTTTCATTATAATATTTTTAGTTATTAGAAGTATTTAATTTGTTTATTTTCGCAATAAAGATACAATTAATAAAAAGTGCACTACTTTATAAACACATATAAGTAGTACACTTCTTATTATGACAATTTAAATTTTAATGAACAATAAGTACTCTTATAACAACAGTACCTAAATTTACAGCTCCACCTGTGCCATTAAATATAGAAACTCTAATAACATTAGGTTGAGAAACATAAGCAGTCATCATACAGCCTTGTAAATCTTTATCAATAGAACCTATTATTATATCACCAAAATCAACAGCAAAAGAGTTTATCGCATTTGAAGTATATGTTGAACCAGCTGGTAAATTGTTTATAACAAAAGTTCCTGCAGGATCGCTATTTACTTCTTGAACACTAGAAGATATTTCTATTCCACCAGGTGTATTTGTTACAGTAATACCTGTGCCTGCTTTAATATTTCCAATAACAGGAGTTCCACCAGTTACACCAATTGGGATTTGCCCATCAGTAGCAACACCCAAAGATTGTATAGCTCCAGTTCCTTTTGCAACTAAAAGGCTATTATCAGTTAAAGAAGAAGCCCCAGTTCCTCCATTAGAAACGGGAAGAACTCCTGTAACCTTTGTTGTAAGATCAATAGTTCCATCAGCAATATCTTCTGCTAAAATAGTTCCATCTAGCAATTCTGATGTTGTTACCGCTCCTGTGGCAATATCTTCTGCTAAAATAGTTTCATCTAACAGTTCAGATGTTGTTACTGCTCCTGTGGCAATATCTTCTGCTAAAATAGTTTCATCTAACAGTTCAGATGTCGTTACTGCTCCTGTGGCAATATCTTCTGCTAAAATGGTTTCATTTAACAGTTCAGATGTTGTTACCGCTCCTGTAGCAATATCTTCTGCTAAAATAGTTTCATCTAACAGTTCAGATGTTGTTACTGCTCCTGTAGCAATATCTTCTGCTAAGATGGTTTCATCTAACAGTTCAGATGTCGTTACTGCTCCTGTGGCAATATCTTCTGCTAATATGGTTTCATCTAGCAGTTCAGATGTTGTTACCGCTCCTGTAGCAATATCTTCTGCTAAAATAGTTTCATCTAATATTTTATTTGTAGTTATTGCATTGTCGGCAATATCATCAGTATAAAAAGAGTAAGGAACTGTCATAAATTGCTGATTACTAACCAAAACATATTTACCATCATTTTTAGTAGAAATTTCCACCTTTAGAAATTGATCTGCATTAATCCAAGGAATGTCCAATAAGCTATTATATGCCCCATTTCCTGTTTTCTGCCCTAGTCCTATTGTTAGAGAAAACAAACCGTATTTATCTGTTGTTGTTGTATGAGTTTCCTCCCATTGTATATCTCCATTTAGCCCTTTTGTAATTGTAAATTTCACACCTATAGCTTTTTGATAAAGAGGTTTTCCCTCAACATCCATTCCTACTATTTCTTTACCATTTTCATCAATGGCAACAGCCTGATAATAAATTCCTTTTAAATCTCCTATATTTTGCGAATAGGAATATTGGCTTATTAAGCATATTGTTATAATAAACCAAAAAATATTTATTTTTTTCATATTTATTTATTTTTAAAGGTTAGACATTATTTTGTAATAGAAAAGGAAAGTCCTAAAGTTAATCCGTAAGCTATATTGGTAGCCTTTTGCTCGTCATCTTTCTCTATATTTTGAAGCCCCATTATATAGTTAAACTCTAAGAAGGACGAAACAGCATCTGATAGCTTAAATTGAACACCAGGAGAAAAAACAACACCCAAATCCATTTCATTTAATGATTTTGAATCTGTTAAATTAAACTCCTGATTGTTTAATGATTGGAATCCACGCAACATGTATGAATAGAATCCTAAAACATTAAAATAGGGGCTAATTCTTTCTTTCTTTAAAATATATCCACCACCCAACTTCACGTCGGCATATTGTAGATCCCATGAATAATTAATATCATCGTAAACCATTGTAGCTCCAGCTTTACGCATACCAATACCAGCACGAAGCATAATTCCTTTTTCTGTAATAAAACGATATCCAATGCCATAAGCACCAGTTAAAATACCGGAATATTCTTTGTTTTGCTTTTCGCCTTGAGTGTCAGTAAACTTAAAAGAAGTATATAATTGAGAAGCCTCAATAGTTAAGCTCGACTGAGCATTTGCTGTGGTTACATAAGTAATGAAACCAATTAATAACCAAATTATTTTTGCATTTTTCATAATCTTATTTATTTATTATTAATTTAAGTGACGATTCATTTTTATTTGTATCACTAATTGTGATAATGTATATACCGTTTTCCCATGATTTACAATCAATATTATGCTTCATAAACAGAGCTGGCTGCTCAAACAAAATTAGCTTTCCATTTAAATCCGTAATGCGAATAATTGAATTTTCAATTAACTCTTCACTTTGAATAGTAATGGAATAATTAGCAGGATTAGGGTAAACATTTAAATTTAAATTCTTTTCATTTTCATTATTTATGTCTTCAACTTTAAAAACATTAGGTTGTTGAAAACCTTGCAATACTGAAGTTTTGTTTTCATAACATGCAGTAGTATTATATGGTTGCCCAACTGTTTGCTCAATAGTAAAACTATTTGCATTAACAATAGCTCCATAACTTGATATACATTGCCTTTTAATAGATTGAGCTTGATTATAAAATGGCATGCAAACCAATAAAATAAAGCAAAATATTAAAGGTATTTTCCTTATAAAGATTAGTTTTTCCATAAAATAAATATTTAATTAATACTCTTTTCCGTTTTTTTATGTGGGGTCTGGTCTCCACCATTATTAAGGTTTATTTCTTGAAATAAAGAAATATTATAACATTTTAGGGAGGTTCTCTTGTCTGTCGCTTCATAAATTATTGTTTTAAAAATTTCCAATAGTTATTTAAATACAAACAATTTATCTATTTTTATCTTATATTTAAAGAATTTTACTTCATTTACATATAAAAAAACAGATTTCAATCCCTAAAGATACATTTTTTTTTATTAACACATAATTATAATTATTTTTTTTTAATAAAATATTGCAAATTAATTTTAGTAATAACAAAGGTAAATATAAGAAAAAATCACAGATAATTATTTCAGATTCTGTCACTTAAGATTAAAACTATTTATAATAATTTTATTTGCCATATAAAATATTTTTACTTAACAAAATAATTAAAAATTCAGATTAATATATAAAATAAGCAAAAAAAACAACAAATTAGAACCTAAAAAAAAGAAAACTTTAGTAATATATAAAAAAGTTTTTCTGCTCTTATTTAAAATAAACCATATATCTTTGTCGTAATTACTTAGATATAGGTATTTTTTTAAATTTAATAACAAAAAAACAATGAATATTAGTGATTGCATAAAATTTTCTAATGAAAACCCAATCTGTTATTTAGCAACAAATGATAATGGCCAGCCACGAGTTCGAGCATTAGGTTTTTGGTTTGCAGATGAAACTGGATTTTATTTTCAAACAAGTACTATTAAGGAGTTTACGAATCAACTAAAGGCAAATCCAAAAACTGAAGTTTGTTTTTATAAACATGAAGGCATGATAGGGACAATGTTACGAATATCAGGAGAAGTTGAGTTTGTTAATGACATTAAGCTTAAAGGAAAAGCACTGATTGACAGACCTTTTCTAAAAAGCTTTGGAATAACTATTGATAGTCCAAGTTTGAGACCGTTGCAAGGCAAATTTTCATAAAATAATTACATAAATTATTAACAAATAGTTGTTTATGTTAAATAATTTTGTATATTTGCAGCATGAA
>MEOD01000031.1 GCA_001768555.1 Bacteroidetes bacterium GWF2_29_10 | reverse complement strand
TTATCATTTGCAGGATTTGGAAAAACTGTTAATTCTCTATTCTCCATTGTTAATTTTCCATTATCAATTCCTACTGTAGTGGAGTCAATTTGCTTTATTTTAGTAATAAACCAACCAACATCTGTGATGTGATTAGTGTCTAAATCTAAAAACCATGGCTTTGCAGCTGTTCCTATATTTAAATTGCCACACATATAGATATTTCCATTATTGTAAAGGATTTTTGTCATATCCAAATAGAGATTATTACTAGAAACAAGATAGCTTGTTAGTATTTTCCCTTCAGAGTTTTGTTTTAATATGTATCTATCAACATTAGGGTCTGTTTTTATAATAGTATCATTCCAAACTATAATAGGATTTTGACCTACGCTCCCTGCACTTATAATATTATAATCATCATCAAAAGTAAATTTACCTGCAATAATGTTTGTAGTTGTATAATGTTCTATAATATTATAAAGGCTATCAAAAACGAATAAAACAGATTTGGTTCCATTTGAGTTATTTGCATATAAACTATCATTAATAGTTAAAGATTCGCTATTAACTTTTACTGAAAAATTCATATTTCCTTTCTTATCAAAATCTAATCCTGTAAACCACTCATAAGAATTTTCATTACCCATAGCTTTAGCAAATTTTAATGTACCATTATCTCTAAATACTGAAAAAAAAGCGTTGCTTAAATAATTACTTGTTTTAAAAGAATAATTACCCAGTGTAAAGTTTTTTTCATATAATCCAGCTACATATATTAAGCTATCGTTAAATAATTGGACAGTTTGTACTACATTTTCCATTCCAGTCCCACCAACTCTTTTGTTCCAAAGGCATATGCCTGTTGCATTAAATTTAGCTAAAAACATTTCTCCACATTGGAGACTGGCTGTATTATTATCAATAGTAATGGATGTTGAGCCACTAACACAATAAGCATAGCCAAGCATGTAAATGTTATCTTGCGAATCTATAGCTAATTTAACACCTCTGTCTTGGCTTGCTGAGCCATAATTTTTTGCCCATATTGTTTCTCCTGCATTATTTAATTTTGCAAAAAACACATCATACCAACCATTGCTCTTAAGCTTTATATTATCAATATATGTACTATCGTGAAATCCTCCGCAAATAAAAATATTTCCTTGTTTATCAAGAACAATGGAATAACCTTGTTCCCAAGAAGCTCCTCCTAATAATTTTCCCCATTTAACATTACCCGAAGAATCATATTTAAGGATAATAATGTCATCATTTCCTAAAGATTTTATAGTGTCTGAGCCAAAAATTTGATTCCCAGTACTTGTCCCTATACCATAAACATTGCCAGAATCGTCGCATACAATATCTTTAATTTCAGAACCCATACCGCAATATTTTCCTCCAGTGGCAAACCATTCCCATTGGAAGTTTGTTTGAGCATAAGAGGGTATTGAGAGAAATAGGATAATAAGGAGAGCTAGTAATTTAAAGAGAGAACCAATGTGAGAGCCACCGAAAGAACCACCCCGTCCTTCGGACACCCCTCCATCGGAGGGGAATTTGCTATTACGCCCTGTGAACATCCCATCGGAGGGGGATTTGCTATTATGCCCTGTGAACACCCCAAATGAGGGGGATTTATAAATATTTAATGTTTTCATAATTTTATTGTTTTATAATTATTTGTTTATAAGTTTTATTATCTAAAGTTAGGCGAATGATATACATGCCATTATTTTCGAGGTCTAATTTATAATATTTTTTGCCAGCATATTGTTTTTCATTAAAAATTTGTTGCACTAAAGTTCCATAATTGTTGTAAACTTCAAGGCGTGCATCAATAGGATTATCTAATAAGTAATTTGTGCTTGCAAGTTCGTATTCTATATTAATGGTTTGTGACGTAGGGTTTGGATAGCATTTCATTGTGGGGTTAAGCAGTTTTTGCTTAAGTTTTTCTTTTGATTTGAAATTATCATTAATCGTGTCAATTGCATAATATATAGACTCATTATTTTCCGTATCTTTCACGATATTAATGGTAAACTTTCTTTCTTTAATGGATGAATAATTAAAAGCAAATTTTTCACTGTTACGCAGCAAATAAGTGGTGTCATTAGTTTCTCTATCTATTACTTCGAGGCCAACCTCTGCGGGATAATTTTCTAGATTGCGTCGCCTTATTTGGTAAATTCCTTCTTTGTGAGCAGTGAAGCCTACGTTGATAGTGTTCATTTCTTCTTCTGGCATAGCGTTAATTGCCATTTTAGTACTGTCGGAGCCAATTACATATATATTTGGGAAGTTGATAACAGAGTTCATAAACTTAAAGGCATCATATTGCTTGTCAAATCCTGTTGTAGCATCTTCATTGGAGTAAACTAAAAGTCCATCAACAAAAGAATCAGTAGCAATAGCTTCTATTCGTATTTTTTTTACATTAACAATGCTTTTATAAAAATGCCTATTATCCGAATAAGGACGAGGGCTAAGATTTCTTACTTTTGCACTTGAACGAATGGTTATAGGCACATTTGGTCTAGTAATGCCTAAAGAGTCACTTACTCTCAAAAGTACTCCTTGCATAGATGGGATTACAGTACTAACATCATCAAAAGAATACCAACTAGCAGTATCTCCTGGTTGAGGAGGTCCAATATCTTCGGGATGTTCTACATAAGCTCCAGTTCCTATTACAGGATTAACCCAAAATCTATAACAACCATATATATTAGTCCATTCAGAACCTTGAGAGTGTAAGGTATCCATGTATGGATCCCAAAAGTAGACAGCATTATCAAAGCCTGCTCTATCTGTGCTATCAACTTGTTGCCAATCAATAGGGCATGGATAAGGATTGCCAAAAAGCATCCAGCCCTCATGGCTTTCAGTGTAATTAGTATCTGTTTTTTCAGTATGGCTCCAATTCATTGAGTATTCGGTAAAGTTATTTATTTCGCCTGTAAATTGAAATGGAACTCCTGTGTCTTGTCCATAAAAATTAATAGCAATACCTAATAGTGGAGGCATTATTGTGTCACGAGGAACTCCCCAAGCGTTTAATGACAAGCGTTCAGCAAGAGAGTAAGGAGGGTCTGCATAATCATAAGTATATGCTTCTTGTCTATTTTCATGACTAATATTAAAATAAGCATCAAAAGGATAGCCAAAATATTGATGTTGGAATACCATAACTCCCCAACTTCCTGGAGTTACAGTATGATTAAACGCATCAGCATATTCCCTATATAGAAAATCTTTCATTGGGCATCCCATATAATGCACTTCATCCATATTTGGTAATAGTGTTGACCTAAAAACAAATCTTTGAACAGTAACTTCTCCTTCAATATTGTTGTCAGTAACAGGACTACCGTCTCTGTTTCCTGCATCAATAAGGGCTGTTTTATTGTGGTCGGATACTAGAGTAAGTTTTCCATTGGTGTGCAGGGTGCCTTTTGTTTGGTAGAATATGCCTGTAAGATTTTGCATATATGTTGTGTCAATAATAAGTCCTGAGTCGTTTCGCATTTCAAGATTTCCCCAACGGTTTGGTCCATAAATGTTTTGGAAAGAGGAATCACCTCTAAAGCTAACTTCACCTTCTCCAAGAGCTAGCTCTGTGGTGTTTTGATTATTCCAGTCACCATATACTCGAAGGATTGAAGCATCATTCCATTTTGGATTTTCTTGTATATCTATTGTGTCGTTGTTAGTGATTGTAAGTATTGCTCCATCTTCTATAGTTATGTTTTTGCATTGTGCTATAAACGTATTTGTTTGTGAAGAGCGGTCAACAACAGGGAACACTGTATCGCCTCCAATAGGATTGCTTGGAATGACTATATCCCAGGTGGAATCGGGAAGAATGTCACATGTCCAGTTTTCTGCAATAAACCAGTCATTGTCAGGGTTGAGAGTAACAATAAAAGCAGAATTATTAGGAGTTTGACTGTGAATATAAGATGTTGTTGTTATTTCTCCAAACTGGTTGGTTGTATCGCCTTCCCAGGTAAGAGTACTTACTTCTTTAATGGTAATAATGGCTTGGTCAGTAACAAAACAGGAGCCCTCACTAACGGTAAGAGTATATGTGGTGGTAACAGAAGGAGACACTATTATTGAGTCAACGTTTATGCTGTCATTGCTCCAGCTAAGTACATGATATCCTTCTGCAAGGTTTGCTCGCAGAGTTAAGGTGGTATATGGGCATATTGTGTCATCAGGCACAAAGTCCATGGAACGAGTATTATATTTTCCAATAAATGCTTGTTTGTAAATATTAGAGGTAAGAGTAGTATCCTCAAAAGAGGCAGTATCAGTGAAAAAACCTGTAACATAAATATTTTCACAATTATCAACAGCGAGGGACCATCCTTCATCAACACCAGAGCCCCCAGCTTGAAGAGCAAAAACAAAATCCCCGTTATCTTTATCATACCAAGCGATGAAAATATCTCTTAAACTATCATTATCAGTAACATCTGTAGCAGAGAAATAAACAAGGTCACTAAAATATCCAGTCAGGAATACGTTCTCATCATTAGTAACAATATGATTTGAGCAATCATCACCTTCTCCCTGAATATATTTAACCCAGTCTATATTAAAATCAAAATCAATTTTTGCAAAGAATATATCATTAGTTCCCATTGAATTGACAGAGTCCCCATTAATTGCTACAGAATAATTAAAAGAACCAGAAATGAAAATGCTATTATCATTATCAATGGATAATTCACTAGCCGATTGCCTTGAATATCCGCCAGCAATTAGTTTTTTAACGTAATTGCCATTGGCAGTATATTGCAGTAAAAATATATCAGAATATACACCTACAGTAGGGTATATAGAATCTAAAGTGTCGTTAAAGTTGTCTATTACATATTGTTGACCTTCAAAATTTCCGTAAACGAAAACATTACTCCCAGAATTATCCTTTTTTATACTATATCCTACTATTCCGTAACCAGTGTTTCCTTTTAAAATACTTTCCCATTGCATATTACCTGCGTCATTATAGTGTAATATAAACACCGAACTTATAAGTTGTCCGCTAGTGTTTATGGTTTGGTTTCCTGTTACGTGCATTGTGTTATTATTTGCAATGTCAATATCCATTTCTCTCATAAAATTTCCAATAGCATAAACACCTCCGATGCCATCAGCACAAACAGAATTGCAATAAGCATGATTTAGTAGTGTGGTTGTATCATTAATAATTATGTTATCGCTACCACCTCGTCTTACCCAGTTTAAATTTCCGTTGTTTTTATCAAGAGAAGCAATAAAGAAATCCGCTCCATTTGTATTAGTTAATGTAGTATCATCTGTAACAATATTTCCATAAGATATTCCCCCCACAAAAACGTTTCCGAGAGTATCAACATCAATACTTCCAACTTTGTCTCCATTTTTAGATGTAATTCTGCAAACGGACTTTGCCCATAGGCATTGTCCGATGTTGTTGTATTTAGCAATAAATCTTTCAGGAGTAGAGGGAATACTTGTTAGTGAGACATTAACACCGTTTGTGTCTTTTCCGAATACTACAGTGTGGGTAAATACACCAGTAACAAATATATTATCATTGTTGTCTCTGACCATGCTACGTCCCCAATCATGCCCTCCTGCTCCAGCTGATATTAGCCATTCCCAATCACCTTGTTGCTGAGCAAATATTGTTTGAAATGACAATAAAGCAAACATTGTAAATGTAATTGCTTTTAATAATGAATAAAACTTTTTCATAATATATTAATTTTAGTTTATAATTTATCTTTAAGATTCTACAATCATGTCATCCCTATGAGATTTGGATGAGTATATTGATATGCCCCTACATGCGTTTTGACAATAATTATTTTATATTGTTGGTTTTCAGTCTTTTGTGTTTTCTTTTTTTGAGGTTGTTGCAGATAATTAATAGAATAAATATTATTGCTTATATGTAAAAAAGCAATAATATATAGGAATATTATTAGTTTTTTCATAACTTTTATAGTTAAATTTATAATTGAAAGTCATAACAAATTTATAATATAAATTTTTATTATGCAAGTATTTTTTAATATTTTTTAGCAAGAAATTTAATGATATTGAATATTTAATTGATTTGTAATATGTTATAAAATAAAGTAGCTTTGGGATACATTAAGGGTACTGTTAATGTACAGTAAATGTACTCTAAAGGTACTCTAATAGGTTATACTAGATTGGTTTTCAGGTAATTGTGCAAACGATTGATTGTCAATCAAAAATGTTTATAGAAGAACCTAAAAAGTGTCATAAAGATATTTAGTCCTAAAATAGGTTTACAGAAAAATAGTCTTAGACAGGTCATGCGTTTGAGACAGGGCGTGCCTTGTCTCTACTACGTTATGTTTTGCTATATTTGTATATTATGCTTATTGTCAGTATTTTAGTAAACGAAGTAGGTTTAGGGTAACTTTAGGGCGAAGTAAAGGTGAAGTAATAGCATATAACGCAATGAAAATCAGCGAGTTTTGCTTAAATTGCATAATTCATTGATTTATAGCGTTTTGATAATTAGTAATAATGTGGAGAAATATTTAACCCAGATTCGTCATTAGAAAAAACATAATAGAACAATTGATGGCGTCTCATGTTCTTCTATCACCCTGATGTCAGAAGGGATTTTAGTGTCGCCCTTTTAGGGCTTGGATTTGGGAGATGCATGCTTACCACCCGCTTCGCAGGTGGTTACTATTGTGTCGCTCCTTCGGAGCTATTAATTTGAATTTGTTATTATCAAAAAAATCCTAATGACTAATTTGGGTTAAAAATTTCGTGTTTTAAAATTTCGAATTTAAAGTCATTTTTTAGAGCGTATTCTATGAATTGAGGGAGCATTATTTTCATATTATTTTCGGCTTTTAAGCTATCGTGAAAAACTATAATACTTCCTGGTTCTAAATTTTTAGTTAATAAATCTAAAGATTTTTGGGTGTTCAAATTTTGCTTATAGTCCATGCTTAGTAGAGACCAAAGTATTATAGAGTATTCTTTACGGATACGGTATGAGTATGTTGGCTTTATTCTTCCATAAGGAGGCCTAAATAAGCTTGATTTAATAACTTGTTCTGCTTCTTTAATATTTTCGTGATATAGTTTAAAAGGAGTTTTAAATCCATTAAGGTGATTGTTAGTATGGTTACCTGTAGCATGATTATTGTCTAATATTTTTTGGTAAATATTAGGCAGTTCTTTTACATTTTTACCTATGCAAAAGAATGTGGCTTTAATATCATAATGGTTTAGTTTTTCAAGTATCCACTGAGTTATATTTTCAGTTGGGCCATCGTCGAATGTTAAGTATATTGTTTTTTCGTGGACGTTAGGGACATTACAGAATACGTATCTACCTGTTAGCTCTTTTATTATTTTAGGCATTTTAATGTAGTATCCCATTTTAATTAAATACATTTCTGTTCATATAAAAAAGAGTTTGTAAATAAATTTTACAAACTCTTTTTTATTAGGTAATATTTTTATTTTTATCTTTTTCCAGTATAATATTTATTTAATCTATCGTCTAATTCTTTCCCTAATTTAGTTTGATTGTAGCCATTAGCTAATCGTCCTAATTGAGCAAGCACGGCAAAAGATCTTTGCAAATCTTCCTGAACACTTTGTTGATATTCTCCATTGAATTGTTTGAAATAAACGATTTCTTTTTCGTAAATATCAGCTAGTTTATTATTTAAAGCATTTCCTTTTTCAAAAGCATCAGCTCTATAATACGCTTCTACTAATGAAAGCATAAAATAGTTATAAGGTATAGCATCATTAGGCATAATTTCAATGCATTTATCAAGAACCTTAATTGCTTTTTCTTTTTTTCCTTCGTTAACTAATTCGTTTGCAAGTCGTCCGAATAATAGTCTAAAGTTCATAGTCATTCGCATATTAGTTTCGTCAAGATAAACATCAGTTCTATTCATATTCCCCCATTTATACTTGTTCATAAGGTTATCATACATTTTTTCTGTATTTACAAGGCCTATGTCACCTTGACTAACAGTTTTATTATAAATAGGAACTAATTTGTATGCTAATCCTTCTGCCATAAAATAATCAGTCAAACCCAAATACCCTTCAGAGCCAGTAGTAGTTGCAAAATAAATAGGCCTTTTCCAATTATTGCTACTTAGTAAGTCTAAAACAAGTAAAGAGTTTTTCATTAGCATATTGCCAGGGAACGCCCAATCAATGTTGTTTACTATTTTATTATATGTAGTGTCATAAGCAATTACTTTTCCTTCTTTATTGTATAGAGGATTTATTTTAATTAAATCTTTAGGATTTAATATCCCATTATTAAATACAGCAAAAGAATCGACAGGAATTCTAAAATTACGAGTAGGTACATAAGCATAAGTTTGGTCGCCTCTCATAATTTTTGTATCAGGATTAGAGCTGGCAATAAATTTGATAATGTCGCTAACAGGAACTGTGTCGTTTTTGAATTGATCTCTTTCATAAAAGAAAACAACATCATTTTTTCCTTGTAAATATTTGTCTGGAGTTAGAGAAAATTCCACAGGATTAGAATCATATGCTTTTTTTCTTTTTTGATTAATATACCAATCGGTATTGAATAAGCTAAGATTTATTACACGAACGTCAGTTCTGACTCCTTCAACTTCTTGAGCATACCAAAGAGGGAAAGTGTCATTATCTCCGTTTGTAAATATAATTCCATTTTTATCACATGTTTCCAGATAATTAGTTGCGAAGTCAATAACAGTGTATCTATTAGATCGATCATGGTCATTCCAGTTTTCTTTAGCCATAATGTAAGGTACTGTGAATAAACATAAAGATGTTATCCCTATTGCTCTTATGTTTCCATTAACTCTTTTCCCTATATAATCATACAGAGCAAGCACTCCAAGTCCAATCCATATTGCGAAAGCATAAAATGAACCTACATAGGCATAATCTCTTTCGCGAGGTTGAAAAGGTACAGGGTTAAGGTACATATTAATAGCTATTCCAGTCATAATAAACAAAAGAAAAACGATAAAGAAATAATCCTTTTTCTTTGTATAATTATATATCAAACCGATTATCCCTAGAATAAGAGGGAACATATAATATTTGTTTTTACCTTTATTATTAGCTTCAGCTTCGGGGAGTTTTGATTGAGGTCCTAAGCGCATTTCATCAATAAATTGTATTCCTGTAATCCAGTTTCCTTCTCTTATTCCGCCATGACCTTGAGTATCATTTTGTCGTCCAGAGAAGTTCCACATAAAATATCTGAAATACATATGTCCTAATTGATATCTAAAGAAGAATCTTAAATTTTCAGAGAATGTAGGTAAGTTGTCAACTTCTCCATTTCCCATTTGCATTGGTATTCCTTCAATTTTGCCCCAACTTTTATAACCACTTATATGATTTTTTTGTTGGCTCCACATGCGAGGGAAAAAAGTGCAAAATCTTTTGTCATAGTTAGGAATAGATGATTTCCGGGAATCAATTACAATATATTTACCTGATGCTTCGTCTTTTCCATATACAGGATTTCCATCCTTATAAGGGTTTGTAGGGTCAAGAGGAGCATTATAGTATTGTCCATACAAAATAGGCCAATCACCATATTGTTCACGATTTAAGTATGATAAAAGACTAACAGCATTTTTTGGTTCATTTTCGTTAATAGGAGTATCGGCTTGAGATCTTATTACTAAAATTGCAAAAGTTGAATATCCAATTAAAATAGCAACCAAACTCATCATTGATAAGTTTAGAATGTGATTTTGTCTGCGAATAGATTGATGTATTCCAAAAAGAATAGCACCAATAAGTAATGAGAAGAAAATAATAGTTCCAGAATTAAAAGGTAAACTAAATACATTAACAAAAAATACTTCAAAATCAGCAAGGAATGATGGTATTTTAGGAATAATTATATTTTGAACCAAAACGAGAATTACTAGAGAAAGCATTCCTGTAATAATAAATCCTTTGCGAGTAGGTTTGTATTTTTTGAAATAGTATACGTAAGAAATAGCAGGAATTGTTAATAAGTTAAGTAAATGGACTCCTACAGATAATCCCATTAAGAAAGCAATAAAAACAATCCATCTGTCAGCGTATTTATCATTATCAACAATACTTTCCCATTTTAAAATAGCCCAAAATACTATTGCAGTAAAGAATGATGATAAAGCATATACTTCACCTTCTTCTGCAGAAAACCAAGCAGTATCGCTAAATGTATAAGCTAATCCTCCAACAATACCAGCACCCATTACAGCCATAATATTGCTTAATGTGTAGTCGTTTTCATTTTTCAAAATAATTTTTTTAGCAATAGCTGTAATTGACCAAAACAGGAACAAAATTGTAAATCCACTAGCTAAAGCAGACATAGAGTTTACTAGAACAGAAACCTTTTGTAAATTGTCAAAAGCAAAAATTGTAAACAATCGAGATATTAATTGAAATGTAGGAGCTCCAGGAGGGTGCCCTACTTGTAATTTATATGATGTAGCTATATATTCGCCACAATCCCAAAAACTTGCGGATGGCTCAATTGTCAATAAATAAACAGAAGATGCAATAAGAAACACAAACCATCCTACAATGTTGTTAAAATTCTGATATTTTTTTATCATATATTTAGTAATATTTAAAACCAAATTAAAAAACTCCAAATTAAATCATTTATTATTTTCTATAATAAAAGTTTTAAATTTAAAATCATTACATAGGTTTGTTAGCGTTATTTTAAATTAAAAATATTTTAGCTTGCGAATTTATAAAAAATATAATGATTATTAGAGATAATTTTTATTGTTAATTATTTTTTATTGCTAAAAACAATAAATAACAAATAATTATGTAATTAATTTACAGGCTATTAAACCAGAATACAAATATCTTTTAGGTAAGAAGATATATGAATTATCCTTTTTAATTTTCTCTTTTTTTTATTTTATCATAAGCATATTATGTAATTTAAGAATGTCACTTTTTATACATTAAACGAAAAATAAAAACCATAAAACATACATATTTATACGTTTGTGTGAGATGAAAAATGAAAATTTTTATGATGAAATAATAAATTTATTATACATTTGCACTTTATTAATTAACTAAAAATAAAATTTATGAAAAAATTAAGAAACTTTTTTCTACTATTTGTAGGTATTGCATTATTAAGCTCATGTTCTTTAACATTACCTGTATGTGCAACAAGTAATACAGTTGGAAGTAAAGTTGGAACTGCAACTGCAACTGGTTATTTAGGCATTCTTTTCTTTAATGCAGATGCTTCTATTCAAAAAGCAGCAAAGGCTGGTAACATTACAAAAATATCAACAGTTGATCTTCAAAAGACTAGCTTATTAAATATTATTGTTACATACAAAACTATTGTAACAGGGGAATAATTTGTATTATTATAATATAAAAAAATAGGGGGCTTTATGCTCCCTTTTTTTTATGCAAAAAAAATAAAAAAAATGAGGCATCATTTTATAAGAATAATAAATATTTGTTTGCTTGTAATTACAATGTTTGCTTGCACGAATAAGTCTATTGTTAAGTTTGGTAATGATGAGGAGTTTCAACTAAGCAATAATGAATTACAAAAGAAGATAACAAAAAATGTTGTTTACCAATATAATCAAACAATAAATGGAATACGGTCACAAATACCTCTAAATAAATACATTTCAAGTAAAACATATAATATATACATTGGAATTGTTTTGAATTCTACAATGGATTCTATTGTAAATAATTTTAAGCAGTTAGAAAATCCTATAAAATTATATAGCATAAAAAAAGTAAAAGAAAATTATACACTATTTTACAAGAATAATGACTTTTTTGTATATTCAACATTATTTGTGTCTCCGAAAGATAAAACTATGTATATAATAAATTACACTACTCAAGACTCTTTGAACGCATCTAATGCTTTCAGTAAAAATGATATTTTAAAAAGGATACTGATTTAGGGATTATTTTGAAAATGTAAATTTATACCAAATTGCTATCAAGTTTGTAATTTAGATTGTTGTATAAAGGGATAATGCCACACCTCCGGTGTTTAATTTTTTTGCGTATTTTTTTTGCTACAATAATTTCACACCTCTGGTGTTTAATTTTTTTGCGTTATTTTTTTGCTACAATAATTTCACACCTTTGGTGTTTAATTTTTTTGCGTTATTTTTTTGCTACAATAATTTCACACCTCTGGTGTTTAATTTTTTTGCGTTATTTTTTTTGCTACAATAATTTCACACCTCTGGTGTTTAATTTTTTTGCGTTATTTGTTTTGCTATAATAATTTCACACCTATGGTGTTTAGGATATTTAATTATTGTGGTTATTATGATAGCGTTTAGGTATAAGGAGGAATTGGCATAAAAGTCTTTATTATATTTTGATTGCGAAGCGTCAGAAGAGGAAGAGGGTAATTGAATTAATAATAATAAAAATAAATATTTTAAAAAAAAAGTTGTTATTTTAATAACAATAAGTATATTTGCTAAAATTAAATCACTATTTAATATGGATTTGAAAAAAATACTATTACTACTTTTCCTCAATTTTATTGGTTTTAGCTTTTTATTTGCACCACCGCCTCCTCCTAATCCAGATGACGCATTATCTATTCCATTGCAGGGGAGCGAATTAATGCTAATATTGGCTGGAGGATTCTTTGCAATATACACATTATACAGACACAGAGCGAAATCTAATGTTGCAAAGAAAAACTAAAATATACTTTTTATTTATTTCCTTTTTACTATTATTTATCTCATCGGATGCGCAAGTAGTTTCAGGAAAAGGATGGAACTTCGCTGTCAATATGGGCTATTACTTTCCTGATAAATATAATGCAAATTTTTATAATGGGAGTGGTCGTAACTCAATAGATAATGTTATAAATCAAAATAGTGTTTCGTATAATCCAGACGATGTTTATTATAACAATAATTATCAAACATTAAAAGAGGATGTGTTTGGCGGTTATGATTTTGAAGTAGCAGAATTACCTCAAAACATGAGGTATAATAATGTAATGAGCTATGGATTTAATATAAGATATTTTTTAAGTGAATATATTAGTTTGTTTGGGGATTTTAATGTTTCGAAGCTAAAAACAGTAGATGTGTTTACGATAGATGTGTTAAAAAATAGGAGTATATCTTACATTAATTTGGATAATATTTATCAGGCTACAATTGCAGGTGAAGAAGATAGGATGAATTTTAATATTGGATTGCAAATGCTTTTAGGTAATGAAAGGGTAAGACCATTTATAGAAGGGGGAATTAATTTAAATAATGTAAAAGTAAAGAAAAACCAGATAGATATAGGAGGATATGTTTTTGATATTTTCAACCCTGAAGATAAATATTATAATATACAACAAGGAGGGATTGGCACTGGAATATTTGCAGGAGGAGGCTTAAAGTTATTTTTTGCGAATAGTTATTCTATTGATTTTGGAATGAATTTTTTCATGTCGCAGTTCAAATTACTGGAACCATATAAATATCAATCTGAAAAAATAATTTTTTTGAGATTGGGAATAGATTTAAAACGCAAAAAGGCTGAAGAAACGCCAGAGGAAACAGTAGAATAGAATTTCATTATCTCTGGAAGGAATAGTTTTCTAGTGTTAACACGAGCAATTTAATATTCATGTAATAATGACACGACAAGAGGCTGAAATATTATTAAGCACTTCATTTAAAATAGATAGTTTCTATGATGAACAATGGGAAACTATTGAAAAATTACTAAACAAAGAGAGAGTATTACTTATTGAAAAAACGGGTTTTGGAAAATCATTGTGTTTTCAGTTTCCTGCAATTATATTCGAAGGGACAACAGTTGTTTTCTCCCCTTTAATAGCATTAATGAGAGATCAGGTGAAAAAACTTAACTCGCTTGGCATTTCTGCAAAGTGTATTAATAGTGAGCAAACACAAGAAGAAAACGCTCAAATTATAAATGAGGCAAAGAAAGGAGAAATAAAAATCCTATATATTGCTCCAGAGAGACAAGAAAATACAGAATGGATTGAAGCAACACGACTAATCAATTTATCAATGCTTGTTATTGATGAGGCTCATTGTATTTCTGTTTGGGGACATGATTTTAGACCGTCATTTCGTCGGATTATTAATTTAGTTAACCTGTTACCGAATGATTTGCCTATATTAGCTACTACAGCTACGGCAACAAATAAAGTAGAGTTAGACATAGCAAGACAAATGAGAGGAAATCTAACTGTTATTAGAGGCAGTTTATTGAGAAATAATCTTCGATTGTTTGTTGTCAAAGTAAATTCGGAAGATGAGAAATTGATATGGCTTGGTAAAAATATAGAAAAAATAGGAGGTTCTGGTTTATTATATACAGGGACGCGAGTTGATACTGAAATATATTGTAGGTGGTTTACACATTTGAATATAAAATCAATAGGTTATAATGCTGGGCTTGATTCTGAATCAAGGATATCAATAGAAAATGGCTTGATTAATAATGATTGGAAATGTGTTGTTTCAACAAATGCTCTAGGTATGGGTATTGACAAGCCAGATATTCGCTTTATTATTCATACGCAGATACCTCAGTCGCCCATTCATTATTATCAAGAAATAGGTAGGGCAGGTCGAGATGGGAAAGCTGCTTATATTATACTTTTTTATAATCCAGAGGACAGAAAACTTCCAGAAGCTTTTATTGAAGGAGGAAGGCCTCCTGTTTCTAAATATGAAAAAGTTATAGATTTGCTTAAAACAGAAATGTTAGGGTTAAGAGATATTACAAGGAAAATGAATTGTAAGCAAACACCTATTGAAATAATAATAGCAGATTTATTAGACCAAAAGATTATTTTAAAAAACAGTAAAAATAAGTACGAACTTAAAACAAATGCCCCACAATTAGATTCCGAAATATTTGAAGAATTAAGAAATATCAAGCATAATGATTTGGATAAAATGATTGAGTATGTAGAGACAGACCAATCCAGAATGAAGTTTTTATGTGATTATTTAGGAGATAACTCTATAACCGAATTTAACAATTGTGATAATACAGGATTAAAGAAAATCATAGTGGAAACATCTTCAGAGTGGCAAGAAAGATTGCAGGCATTTCGTGAAAACTATTTTCCAAAACTGGATGTTGAGGCAGTAAAAACAAATTTGATTAATGGTATTGCTGCATCATATTATGGATTTCCGAATGTAGGAGATGCAATACATCGTAGTAAATATGGAAATGCGGGGGATTATCCTGACTTTTTGCTTAAACTAACATTGCAGGCATTCAGAAAGAAGTTTGGTCAAGAAGTATTTGACATCATATTATATGTGCCATCAACAAAATCAGGGGATCTTGTTAAAAATTTTGCAATAAAAATTTCTCAGGTATTAAAATTTCCAATATCACATGATTTGATAAAGATAAAACAAACACAAGAACAGAGGATATTAGAAAATAAATATTTAAAAACAGATAATGTAAAAAATGCTTTTTTATTTAAAGTTCCAGATGAAATAAAGGGAAAAAGTATTTTATTGATTGATGACATAATTGATAGTGGAGCAACAATAAAAGAAATAGGCAAGCACTTAACTAATTTAGGAGCAGCCAAAATAGCTCCATTAATAATTGCAAAAACAGTAAAAGGAGATGTATTATGAATAAAGATGCTTCTTATTGGATTGCTATTGCTCATTTGCCAAGATGGGGATACTTAAAAATAAACAGTCTTATTGTTAACTTTTATCATGAAAATAAATTGTCACCAGAAGAGTTTTTTCAATTAAATAAACAAGACTGGAGAACAATTTATAATTTAGATGATAATCAAATAAATGATTTAGTGCAAGCAAAAGCAGATCTTCCAAATAATGCGTTTTTAGCTGAATCATTGTATAATGATGGTTATGAATTAATTTCAATAACATCACCTGATTATTCCAAAACATTAAAGTCAAATCTAAAGACTTCTCATTCTCCATCATTGCTATATGTTAAAGGCAATAATAAAATATTAAATAAACAATCTATAGCTATTGTCGGGTCAAGAAATGCTTCTGAAAGGTCCTTAGAATTTACTGATAACATTTCAAAATTAGCAAGCTTGGATAAAAAAGTTGTAGTTAGCGGTTTTGCAAAAGGAGTTGATAAGCAAGCATTAGATTCTGCGATTAAGTATTCAGGTCAAAGTATTATTGTTCTACCTCAAGGGATTAGTACTTTTTCAGTTGGATTTAAAGCATATTACAAGCAAATAGTAAATGGCGATGTTTTAGTATTAAGTACATTTCCGGCTAAAGCGACATGGAAATCCGAATTAGCAATTGCACGTAATCCAATAATATATGGCTTATCTGAGGAAATCTATATTGCCGAATCTGGAGAAAAGGGAGGGACATGGTCAGGAGCTATTGATGGTTTAAAAAGGAATAGAAGAATATTTGTAAGAAACCCAGAAGCAGACGAAAAAGTAGCAAATAAGTTATTAATAAAAAAAGGAGCAATTCCCGTTGATTTTAATGGGAATCAAATAGAACTTAATCGTAAAGTTAATAGTATTGAATCAAATAATCAAACACAAGAACAACTAAAATTACCTTTATAATTTTATACTTTTTTTGATGAAAATAATAAGCAATATTTTATGGATGTTTACATTTTAAAATATTGGGGACACTCAATAAAAAATGAATACTTTTGTTATCTTATTAAATAACTTATTACATATGGTAACAAATTTTGATAAAACGACTTATAGGAAAGGCACTAATAGTGTTAAGTGGGACTTAGTTGATATGATATTTAAAGGAGATGATTTGCTGCCTATGTGGGTTGCCGATATGGATTTTGAGTCACCTGAGTGTGTTAAAGAATCAATATTAGATATTGCAAATAAAGGTATTTTTGGTTATTCAGCTTGTTTGGAAAAGTATTACAATTCGATTGTTAAATGGTATTATAAAAGGCATTCCACAATTATCAATAATGATTGGATTAGTTATACTCCAGGTACGGTTACATCACTTAACATGCTAATACAGTCATTTACAAAAGAAGGAGATGGCATAATAGTGCAACAGCCTGTTTATTATCCATTTTTTAATTCTATTTTGAATAATAATAGGAAAGTTGTTAATAATCCATTACGATATAATAATGGAAGGTATAATATAGATTTTGATCATTTGAATAAAATCATAGAGGAAGAAAATCCAGTAATGATGATTTTATGTTCTCCACATAATCCAGTTGGTAGAGTTTGGGAAAAGGAAGAGTTGACAACTTTAAGTTATATTTGCAATAAGCATAATATTTTTGTCATATCTGATGAGGTTCATTCGGACTTGGTTTTGTTTGATAATAAGCACTTGCCTTATATTGGTATAGATACTGCCAATATTTTAAATTCAGCCACATGTATATCTCCGAGTAAGAGTTTTAATATGGCAGGTTTGCATATTAGTAATGTTATAATTGCAGATAGTAAGAAGAGAGAAATTTTTAGATCACATTTAAATAAATGTGGCATTGAATGGCCCAATATTTTTGCGACAGAAATTCAAAGTGTTGTTTATGAAAAAGGCGATTTATGGCTAAAAGATTTGATAGCATATATAGAGTCAAATATGCTTTATTTAGATAGTTTTTTAAAATTGAATATGCCAGAAATACATTTAGTGAAGCCAGAGGCCACATATTTAGCATGGCTTGACTTTAGAAATTTAAATAAAGAGGAAACAGAAATAAATAAAATATTAATAAATGAATCAAAAATTGCATTAGACTATGGAAGTATGTTTGGGAAAGAAGGAAATGGTTTTCAAAGAATTAATGTAGCTTGTAGTCAAGAATTATTGAAAAAAGCATTAGAAAATATAAATAACACCTTATTTAGAAAATAAAGTTAATTTTACAGTCTTTTTTAAATCAAACAACATAATGACATTTAATTATCTATTCGTTGTAAATCCCAATGCTGGAACTAAATCAAAGGATTCAATAATTCAATTAATTGATATTTTGTTTGATTGTAAATATAATTACAAAATAATATATTGGACAAATGCAGATGAAGATATAATAGCTAAAATACAAAAAGAGCTAAGCGAAGATATCAAAACTATTGTTGTTGCAATAGGAGGAGATGGTACGGTTAATATGGTATCTAAGTCAATAGAGGGGACACAGCATGTGTTAGGAATTATTCCTATAGGTTCTGGGAATGGCCTTGCAAGGCACCTACAAATTCCTATGAATTACATTAAAGCTGTGGATTTTATATTTGAAAAGAAATGGCGAATAGAAGCAATAGATACATGTGAAGTAAATAGTAAAAGTTTTTTCTGCACTTCTGGAGTAGGTTTTGATGCGCATATAGGAAGTTTGTTTGCCAAGAATAAAAGCAGAGGTTTAAAAACATATACCAAAATGGTTATTAAAGAGTTTTTTAGTTATAAAAAACAAGGTTATCAAATAAAATTATCAGATAAAACGATTGATAGGTCGGCATTTCTAATTACTGTTGCTAATGCAAACCAGTATGGTAATAATGTATTTATCTCTCCTATGTCAAAAATTAATGATGGCTTAATGAATGTAGTAGTTATAAGAAAGGTTAATATTTTTAATGTTATTCCTCTTGCAATAAGGCTCTTTAATAAGACTATTCATAAGTCAAAGCATGTTGAAACATACCTTACAAGTAATTTAGAAATTGTAAGAGAAACATCAGGAGCAATTCATTATGATGGAGAGCCAACAATTGATGGCGAAAATTTGATTTATTCTATTAAGAAGAAAAATTTGAATGTTTTGGTTAAAAGAAGGATAAAATCAATTTGATGTAATCAAGATTTTAACAATTAACTCCATTTCAAAAGCAAATTAGTCATTAGAAAAAATATAATTGATGGCGTTTAGGTATAATACTAAATTGTTATCAAGTTTGTGATTTAGATTGTTGTATAAAGGGATAATGCCACACCTACGGTGTTTAACCCAAATTAGTCATTAGGATTTTTTGATAATAACAAATTCAAATTAATAGCTCCGAAGGAGCGAAACAATAGTAACCACCTGCGAAGCGGGTGGCAAGCATGCATCTCCCAAATCCAAGCCCTGAAAGGGCGACACTAAAATCCCTTCTGACATCTGGGTGATAGAAGAACATGAGACGCCATCAATTGTTCTATTATGTTTTTTCTAATGACTAATCTGGGTTTAATGTGTTTGCGTTATTTGTTTTGCTACAATAATTTCACACCTACGGTGTTTAGGATATTTAATTATTGTGGGTATTATGATAGCGTTTAGGTATAAGTAATAAATAAATACTTAATTTAGGTAGTATTTATTTGATTATTATATTTTTTCAAGAATGTATTGTCCTGCTTGGAATGCAATGTTTTTAGTTTTTGGCTTGTAGTCTGTCTTTGAGGCATCAAATAGTATATAATTGATTTTGTACTTTTGAGAGTATTGATTTATTATTAAATATTTATGATAGTTTAAGTCAGATTGAATTAAAACGTTTGTGCTGTTTATTGAGGACATTGGAGTATTAAAAACACTTTTATAAGAGTCATACCATTTAGGAATAAATGTTTTGTTGTGAATTAATATTGCCTTATATCCAGATATTAGAGCTCTTTTTGCTTCAGGTTGGAATGAGAAATCGGAAGGGAATGTAATAAATACATCATTTACATCAGTATTTTTGCTAATCCAATAGTGCATTAAGTGAATGTTTTCTTTTTTGTATAAGTTGTTTATATAATATCTTTTATTAAAATTTTCGTTACCAATGATATTGAAAATAAACGAAATAAGTATAAAAGGTATAATAAATATAAGCAACATTACTGCATTCTGATTCATTCTAAATAATCTGATTCTTTGTGATATTTTATGATATATTAATTCTGCTTTGACAGCTAATATAATTGCGCAAAACATTGTTATCCATATAGATGTTTTAAACCATTGAGTTATTCCGATGTATTTTATAGATAATGTGCTAAATGTGATAGTATAAAAGAGCATTCCCAGAGCTATAATAATTATAAACAATGTTATTTCAGATAAGAACTTTGTTTTTATTGTACTTAGTGCATATATTGAAATAGTTAGAAGGATAATAAATTTGAAATAGCTTTTTAATGAGAATAATAATGGGTTGAAATGATGAGGCAGTCTGAAGTTGTATAAAATATTATAATAATTATCTAAATTAAATGGATATTGTGTTTGTGATAAGCTATTTATATATAAAGGGATATATATAAATGATGATATTAATGTAAAAAATAATATAAATTTTAATAATGGTTTGAAAGAAGTTCTAGTGTAGAATTTCTTTATTATCTGCATCAAGCATATTATTATAAATACTTGTAATGCAGCTAAAGGATGGAATAGAGCTGCGATTCCTGTAATTATTGCACTTTTAGAGAGTGATTGTTTTAAATAATAGTAAATGCCTGCAATCAAAAATGCTTTAGACAGACTACTTGGTAAAAAATAATTGTATTGAATAAAATTTCCTCCTATTGTAAAACTATAAAATATAACAAGAACTAGTATAGGGCTTAGAAACAAACTGATATTCTTGCCCTTTAATAATTCTGTAATTGAGTATATATAAAAAGAACTAATGCCAATTGAAATTATTGTAAATAAAAAGCATGCTATTTCTAAAGGAACTAAGAAAGAAGAGAAGTAAAGTAAATAATCATAATAAAACCTTATAGTAAAACTATTCTTTATATACTCTGCAACGAAGTAGTCATTACTGTATAACTCTGGAGACATTAGTTTGTAAATTGGCAATAATACTTCTCCATGATCTTCTGTGTTAAAAATGTATCCTTTCACAAAAAGAAACATTACAGGCATAAAAAAGAATGAAAAGATATATTTGGTGATATTTCCCATAAAGTTTCTTTATAATAGTTATTTTAGATTTAGAGGTCTATCTAGTTTTAAGAAGTTTTTATAAACAATAAATAAATCTATTTGGACTTTATAATTTCTAGCGTAAAGTAAGTTTAGATTTTTGGTTATTTCTTTGTTAAGAAATAACTCATTAACTGCATCTGTTGTAAATAATACTCCTTTTTTAATTTTAGGGAGGAATGAGTCCTTCTCGTAATTGGAGTTATATGATACAAAAGAAATTTTTCCAATAAGTATTTTCCAAATATTGATTACGAAATATATTTTTTGCTTAAATATTAACATTAATAATGGGGAAAGCAGAATGATAATAAAAGAAAAGCATAAATCAAAAGCTCTTTTGTAAACCTTATTTTCACTATTTGTTATAGAGTTTATCTCAATAACAAATAGGTCTTTAATAATGTTAACATTATTGCTACCAATCAATAAATCCTCATCTTTAGGAGCTATTTTAAATTCAATGGTTTTATTTTCAATATTTTCCATTAACTTTATTATTTCATCATGCTGAAAGTTTTTTATGCAAAAAATAATTAGGTTGATGTCATATATTTTAATTATTTCATTGATTTTTGATAATACAACTTTATTGTTAATGTTTCCTTTTATATCGTCACCAATTAATTCAAAAGCAGAAGCTATGTATGAGTAATTATATCCTATTTGTTTTAATAATGATGATATTCTTAAAGATTCTTCTTTGTCGCCAATTATAAATATTTTATTGTTTTTTCTCATTTCTATAACGATATTGAAAAGCCCCAAAAAATGAAATAGGAATCGAGAAAGAAGAATAGCAATAAGAGTCCATAAACAGCTTAATATTATTATTGCGCGTGAAAAACGTAATGACTCATTTAAAAAAGAGTATGTTAGCATTATAATTATGCTACCCCAAAATACCCCTTTTATTGTTTTGCTTATTTTTAATGGTTTTATGTAAGCCCCATTTATAAATAAAGACAATAGCCAAATTATAATACATCCAGGCAAAATAATGTTAATCAGTTGAGGAGGGTAATGTCCTCCTTCGATATACTTGATGTTTTCTTCCCAATATTCCTTTATCAAGTACATTCCAAGATAAATTAACAAAATATCAGTTAATGGAAGTATAATTCTATTAATGAATCTATTAGCAATAGCAAAGAAGGCTCTTAATAAAATAGACATTTTAATTAGGCTGTCAAAAAAGAACGTATTACGATTAGCGAAATGCTTTTTGTTGAAAATAAGCATTGCATTATAAAAATGTTTAACATAATTAAAAGAAGCTTTTTTAGTGCTTTCACCTTTGTAATGTATTATTTGCGTTTCAGGAAAATAGTAATTACTATAACCTGCATTAGTTACTCGGTATGATAGATCAATATCCTCCCCGTACATAAAGAAACTTTCATCAAGCAATCCTATTTTGTCAAGAACACTTTTGCGTAACATCATAAAAGCACCCGATAATACATCTACTTTATGTATTTTGTTATTATCCAAGTGTCCTAAGTAGTATCCATTAAACTTTGGTGATTTTGGAAAAATTCTTGCAATACCAGATATTTTGCATAATGAAACCCATGGACTTGGTAGTCCTCTTTTTGATTCATGCAAATATCTTCCGCTACCATCAAACATTTTAACTCCAACACTTCCTGCGTCGACATTAGAATCCATAAAGTCAATACATTTACTAAATGTATCATTTTTTACGATTGTATCTGGGTTTAAAAGGAGCACATACTCTCCTTTAGATATTCTAATGCCTTGATTATTTGCTTTAGAAAACCCAACGTTTTCGTTATTTGCAATAAGAGTAACCTGAGGGAATTTTTCTTTAACAATATTTACCGAGCCATCAACTGAATTATTATCAACAACAATAATTTCTGTTTCAATATCTTTAATAGCATCAAAAACACTATTCAAACACTGTTCTAAAAAGAACTTAATATTATAGCTAACTATTATTATTGATAGCTTCATTTTAATAAGTTGCAATTGGAAACCATAGTTCTATTTCGGGATTTTTTTTGTCAAGGCATCTTATATCATGAAGTTCAAAATCAGATAAAGCTGAGTCATCATGTCGATAACTAGAATAAGGCAACCATTTTTTATAAAAGTAGTTTTTAGTGCTACTTATATTATCTCTTAAGTTTAAACGACTAGAAAAAGTTATTTTAAATATTGCATAATTTGAAGGTGGTATTTCAAAATAGGTCAAATCATTGTCAAAATTACTTTCATTAGCAACAACGTCACCAATAATATAATCCCAACTATCTTTTTTGTCAAAATTTTTGCTTATAACAACGAAAGCCCAAGGTTCTTTTTTATATTTAATTAATTTTTTACTTTTTGCGTTTTTATATCTATCACTTAGCTCGGCAACATCTTTAAGAACGGTTTTTTTATTAGTTCGTTTGCTAACGCCCAGAACTTTAATAGGTTTGTCTATTTCTATTATTTCAGGAGGCGAGCCTTTATATTTGTTTAACCTAAATAATTTTAATAAAAAATATTTCATAATAATTTGATGTATTCTCTTTGCAATATTAATAAATAGAATTAATAAACAAGCAATTATTAAAAAATATTTTGCTAATTAAAGATAACGTGTTGTTAATATTGTTTTTTTGTATTGAATATTAATTTCATTAAAAAATTACCATTAATTTTGTCGAAAAAATTATTAAGCATAAATAGAACAAATGCAAACTTTAAGTAAAAAGCAGCAGGGTGGGAAGAAAGAAAAAACTAAAAAGACAAAAACATCAAATAGTAAAACTAAAACATATGTTTTAATGATTCTAAAATATATAAAAAAAGGGTTATTTATATTTTTAATAATATCTATATCGTCAGTTATATTATTTCGTTTTGTTAACCCTCCAATAACACCGTTAATGGTAATTAGAAATGTTGAAGATGGAGAGCAAATTAATAAAAAATGGGTGCCTTTAGATAAGATATCTCCTAACATTGTGGGTGCTGTTATTGCATCTGAAGATCAAAAATTTAAAGAGCATTATGGATTTGATTTTGAATCAATACAAAAAGTATATAAGCAGAACAAAAAACATAAGACGATAAAAGGAGCAAGCACAATATCTCAACAGACAGCTAAAAACGTATTTTTATGGCAGGGTAGGTCATGGCTGAGAAAAGGTCTTGAAGTATATTTTACAACATTAATTGAGCTAATTTGGAGTAAAGAAAGAATAATGGAAGTTTACTTGAATGTTATAGAAATGGGTAGAGGATTATATGGAGCTGAAGCTGCCTCTATGGAATATTTCAAAAAAAATGCATCTGATTTAAATAAAAAAGAAGCGAGTCTTATTGTTGCATGTTTGCCAAATCCGAGAAAGTGGACAGCCAATAAACCATCTAATTATATATCCAAAAAATCAAATTGGATTTCCGCAAGAATATGGAAATTTAAAAATTTATAAATAAAATTAAAATAATAATTTTAGAACATTGTAATAATAAATCGTGTAAAGATCGGAATATTTTAATTTTTTATATATTTGTAGGTTTTTATAAAAATACTTATTATTATCTATTTTTGGAATATTAATATGGGAATAATTAATTATTTGATATTTTTATTATTTTTTGTATAATTTTATAAAAAGAGGTTAAATCTTACTTATTTGGTTAAATTTTGATTAAACAATATTAATTATAAAAAATGGATACAATTAAAAATGCAATTAATACACTTTCATCTTATATAGAAAGAGAAGAATTTAAAGGTTATGATCCCTATGATAGCTTAAATTCTCCATTATTTAAAATATTAAAAGGTAATGTTATTCCTGCAGTTTTTACTCAAATCCAAAAACGAAATGCTTTTAACATAAGGCCTTTAATAGGAGTTCATAAGGAATATAATCCTAAAGGAATCGGACTTCTTCTTTCAGCTTATTGTAAACTATACAAACAATTTAATGATAATCATTATTTAGAACAATCTCATAAGCTATTCGAAATCATTAAATCTTTAAAATCTGAAGGATATAGTGGTGCTGCTTGGGGATATAATTTTGATTGGGTAAGTATTTCTAATAGTCTTCCAGCTTATGCTCCATCAGCAGTTGTCACTAGTTTTGTAATTCAAGGGATATATGAGTATTTTACTATTACGGGTTCAGAAAGTGCTAAAGAGATTATAATTTCTTCAGCAGATTTTATTATTAAGGATTTGCCAATTAATAAGTTTTATAACGGGAAATGCATAGCATACACGAAAGATTATAAAAATTGTTGTTATAATGCGTCTTTATTAGGAGCAGAAATCCTTGCAATAGTATATAAAATAACTAATAATACAGATAATTTGAATTTGATAGATGAACTAGTTAATAGTGTTGTTAGTATGCAAAAGGAAAATGGAGTGTGGTTTTATGATTATAATTTGCAAAAAAAAACAGAAAAAAAACAGATAGATTTTCATCAAGGATTTGTTCTAAATTCTATTTCAAATATTATTAAACTTACAGAAATAGATGAAAATAAATATAAAGAATCTATAGTAAAAGGTTTAGATTTTTATTACAATAATCAATTTAATCAAGAAGGCAAGTCTTTATGGCGAATACCAAAAGAATATCCTGTTGATATTCATAATCAATCTCAGGGGATAATTACATTTGCAACCCATAAAATGTATAATGAAAAATATTTACTATTTGCTCGAAAAATAGCTGATTGGACGATTGATAATATGCAGGATAAAAAAGGATACTTCTATTATAAAATTAACAGATTAGGGAAAAACAAAATATCTTTTATGCGTTGGTCGCAAGCATGGATGTTATTAGCTTTATCAACTTTTATTTTAGAAAAACGGGATAATAATAATTGATTAATGATTCTCAGTTTTTATTATATTTTTTATATCTTCTATTTTATTAGTTTTTGCTATAATAATTCCTTCTTTATTGACTATATACATTGAAGGAGTGCTATAAATGTAAAATTTCTTAGCTAATTCATTATCCCACCCTTTGAAATCGACATAATTAATCCATTTTATATCTTTATCCTTTATAAATTTTTTGTAGTTTTTTTGAGACAAATCCAAACTAATTGCTACAATTTCAAATTCTTTTTCTTTTTGAGAAGAGTATATTTTTTTTAATTCATCTATTAATTTATTGCAGTGAGAACATTCTGACGACCAGAATAAGATTAAGTTAAAATCATATTTAGTTTCAGAAAACTTATAATTATTACCATTGATGTCTACAAATGAAAAATCTTCAATTTTAACACCAGTAGTCATTTTATTAAAAGCTTCATATCTTAATTTGGTGTCTATTTTTCTTTTAACATCATCACAAACATCATCATTAAGATAGTATTCGTAAATGTATTTTAAAATCTTATTAAAACCGTAATCATCAAATAAAAAAGAAAAATATTTTGCAATAGAATTAATTGCATATTGATTATGCTGAACCTTAGAAAATACATTATTTACAGCAACTAATAAAGAATCTTCCAACTGATCTTTTTTATAATCTGATTCATTATATAAAGAAAAGTAAGATAGAATTTTATTAGTAATACCATTTGATGCATAAAGGTTTTTGTCTGAAAAGTCTATATTATCTAAAAATTTTTCTTTAGATTGTTTTAATCTTTCTAATGGGTTTAATTCAGGATCCAAAAAAGGATTATTGTTAATTTGTATTATTTTTGCAACGTACAGTTGATTATTATCTTGTATTGTTTTTGCTAAGTAATTTTTTCTTTCGTTTTGTACTGTTATGTATTCTAGTTTTATATTTTTATAAAAATCTGTATTTTTAGGATAGTAGTAAAGTAGCTGATTTAATATATCAATTCTATTTTGAAATAATTTATCCTGTTTTAACAAATCATAATACACTTGATTTTCTTTTGAAGCTATAACATTTATATTATCATTAAAATTGTCATAAGAAGAATTAATTTCAATGGGTTCATTATTAAAAATAAAATCAAATTTATTTTTGTCTATACCTGTTATTCTATACATTCCAACATCTTTTCCATGCATGTCAATAAATACATTCCCATTATTATCTGAAAAGAGTGTGTCTATTACCTCAGGCATTAAATCTTGAAACTTGTAAAAATATAGCATTTTATTATCAAAGCCTTTTATTGTTATTTTTACATCGTATTTTTTTTGTTGAGCATTTATATTACTTGCTATTACAATTAAAATTAGAATTAAAAATCTAACCATATTTATTGATATTTAAATTTTTGCTAAATTCGTTAAAATTAATAATTCGTTGTTAATTTTTTTTAATAAATTTTGCTTTTTTTATGTAAATGCCTGAAATAGTATGACCATTTTTTTATAATTTAAAAAAGAATATGTTGCACCTTCGGCGCTAGGAATTCGGTGTGTTTGTTTTGTTCCACCCACTAACGTAGGTGGTTCTACAATAATGCCATCCCTCCGGGATTTGAAATTTGTGTTGATTGCCAAGTGTATGGAACACGGATGTAGATGTGGCGAGAATGTATGGCACACGGATGACGCAGATGCTACGCAACGCAGATTTACACGGATTTTTTATATACCTATACATGGGAATTGGTAATAATGTGTGCAACAGCAAGGGATTGCCCCTACATATTATTATTGTGTGATAAATTGTTGATGAATCAATAGCAAAATCTAAAAAATTAGTGAGATTTAATAACGAAATTATTAAAATGTACTTTTTGCAATGGTCTCATACCGCCATCGTTACCGCCAATGCTAGAAGACGGACGATATATTATCAACAGACTGAGAAATTGAATAAATAAAAATGATTAACTTAAAATAAAAATGTAAATTTGCGATATGTATTTAAAAAGTCCATTGATGGTTTATAAAAATAAATATATGATGGTTCCTATATGCCCAAATGGTTGTATAGAACCAAGTTTATGGCACATATATATAAGTTGTGGGCAACATTAAAAGAAACAATTAGCAACACTTAAAACTATGATAATATGGCATTAATAAGAACTATTCGAATTTTATGGATAATTGTAGCTTTTTTGGGATTAGTTGGATTTATAATATTCTTTTTCACAGTTTTTAATAAAGCGTATTATAATACTTCATTTCAAATTAACCCTGATTTAGCATCAAAGTTTGGTGATTTTTTTGGTGGATTTATTGGGTCATTGTTTGCCATAACTAGTACACTGCTGATTTTAGTAACATTGATTAAGCAAAACATAGACAATAAAAAAAGTCAAACGGGTAGCAATTTCTTTAAAATGCTTGATTATCATACTGAGAATGTAAAGCAATTAAGTATTTCGCATATTGACCCAGCTAGAAAAGAAGATAAAATTGAAGGCAGAAGAGCCTTTGTAATTTTCAAACTTCAATTAATTGAATTATTTGGTGTTGTAAACAAAATCAAAAGTGATTTAAAATTAAAACTAAGCGATGATGAAATCATTGATATTGTCTATGTAGCGTTTTATTATGGGATAGATAAAGATTGGGAGAAGTTCACTGATAATAAACTGTCTAGATATAAACAAGGGAATGAAATTGCCAAATTGTTGCTTGAAGCAAAAAACTTTGATTCCAAAAAGATTGGAAGAACAAATCAAACAAGTTTAAGTAGCTATTTCCGAAATTTATATAATGCGGTTAAATTAATTGATAGCGACCAATATTTAACAATAGAAGAGAAGAAACAATACATAAAGATTTTAAGAGCTCAATTATCTAACCCAGAACTTTATGTCTTCTTTTTTAATATTGTTTCTAGATTTGGGAAAAAGTGGAAAGAAAGTGAATACATTGAAAGGTATGAATTGATTAAAAATATACCATCTGGTTATTTAGGTGACTATAATCCAAAGGATTTTTTTTCAATGACATATGAAGAAGATGAAATAAATTAACTTTGCCTAACATGCAATATAGCCAAAAAGGGCATTAGTGGTATGCGAAGCTCTTCACCCACATCAATTTCATTGCATATTGATAGTGAAGTTCTCAGCAATCCCTTTCAGACCATATTGCCACCGTTACCGCCAATGCTAGAAGACGGGGATAAGATATTATCAACAGACTGAGAAATTGAATAAATAAAAATGATTAATTAAAATAAAAATGTAAATTTGCGATATGTATTTAAAATATAAAAAAGCCCATTTGATGATTTATAAAATAATAGAAAGGATATTTTATGGCTCCTATACACCCCAAAATAGTTGTATATGACTAATTTTGTGATACATATATACAAGTTGTGGGCAAATTTAAAACAGACAAAAACAATTGACCAATGAATAATTATATACTAAGCCAAATAAACAGAAAAATTAATTTCTTAAAGTCGGATGGACAAAAATCGGACCTTAGAGTATATTATCAATCTAAATTTGAATTTTTATTAATTTATATCCTATCATATTTATGGAATAAAAACTGGACAAAAATAAGTATTGACGAAAGAGAATACGTTGTAAATTGTATCTTAAAACCATCAATTGGAATAATTGTTTCAATCATTAGAAAGCTAGATACCTATAATGAGTTCTTTGGAACAAAAAGACTAAAGAAATTAAATCAATTCATTGACGAATACCCTAGCTTTAGAAATGAAAAAATAGGACACGGATTTTCGTTTGAGGATGATACAGAAAATTATTTAGACTTTTTCGAAACTTTTTTTGAAATAATTGAAACGCCTGAAACTTGTATAATATTTGCAGAAGCGGACATTATAAAAGTAACAAAAGAAGACCAAGAAGCTTATAGAGGGATTTCATACAAGTCCAATGGTACAACATACCTTGCTTGGACTTGTCCGAAGGGAATTTGCTCCTTCAATGTTGGTGACATATACTTATACTCAAAAAATAATGAATATTTAAGATTATCGCCTTTCATCAAAATCGAAAGTGAATCTGAATTTTATACATTCTGTTCAATAGAAGAAAAGTTAACTGGTAGAACGAAATTTAATAGACTTCTTAAAACAGCTTTTTTTACTTCAGAGGTTGTTGAATTTGAAAGACTTTCAATTTCAACCGACAATATAAAGAGAAAATCTGCAAATGGAACAGTCATTAATATGTTTGACAATAATTTCAAAAAATATATTGATATAGGAATAACAAAAAAAGTCACCGATTTTTTGGAGAAAAATAGAGCTTCTGTATTTGCTACCATTTGGGGACACGGTGGAGTTGGCAAGACAGCTTCTATTCAAAGAGTTTGTGAAATTTTATGTAATCAAGAACGTAAACAATTTGACTACATAATTTTTTTATCAGCAAAAGATAGATACTACAATTATTATCAAGGTAAGATAAAGCCAATTGCAGATGGAATTTCATCTTTGGAAGGAATTGTTTCAAAAATAAATCTAATACTTTTTAATGATTCCTCGTTTGCAACAGAGCCAATTATTCAATACTCTGGTAAACTTTTAATAATTATTGATGACTTTGAAACGTTCACTAAAGATGAGAAAGGTAGAATTGTTTCTTTCATAAAACAGCTTGATATAAATCATCATAAAGTTGTTTTAACAACAAGGGCTGCAACCCTTATTACAGGAGAAGAGATACAAACAAAAGAGTTAACAGAGGAAGAATCAATTGTTTTTTTACAAGAGGCGATTAAAAATGAAACCCCATCTTTCAACATAGAACAATTAAAAAAGGAATTAAAAAACAAGGATATAGTTAAAAAGGTTTTTGAAATTACCTCTGGAAGACCTTTGTTTATTCTTCAATTAGGAATATTTTCTGCCCAAAAAGGGACCTTAACTGATGCTCTAAATACTGAAATTAAGTCAACAAAAGAGGCGATAAATTTTCTATACGATAGAATATATGATTACCTTTCAACTGATGCTAAAAATATGTTTTTAGGTATTAGTTTATTGGTAGAAGAAAACGATTTGTCCGGTTTACTTGGCAATCTTAAATTTATTTTAAGTAAAGAGGACAAAGAGGATGAATTTCAAAATTCGTTGAATGAATTAATAAAACTTAAAATTATTATAGTTGAAGACAAGGATTTTTTCAAGGTTTATTCGCCCGAAATATATAAGTTGATGAAAATCTACTATCAAAATAAAGGTCCTGAATTTGATGGGAATATTACAAATAGATTTAACTTAATAAATACTGAAAAAGGAGCCCCAACCGAAATTGCATTACTTGAAAACGCAGACGCAAGTCGTCTCATTGAATCGGAACCTGAGGTTGAAAACAAATATCGCTATATACTAAATAGAGAAAAAACTCCATATGATATTAAAAGAACAGCTCTTATTAATTTTGCTGTTTATTTGATTTCTTATAAAAGCAAAGTTCAAAAAGCACTTAAATTATATCAAGACTACTTTCAAATTTTCAAAAAAGACCCTATCTATATTGAAAGATATGTAACATCTGCTTGGATTGATTCATCAGTAGACTCTAAATATCTTGCAATTCAAATTATCCAAGATTTTTTCACTGCGAAACCTAAATTAAATCAAGAAACTTATTTAGAATTATTAGGAATTCTTACCACTTATAAATCAATAATGGTGGTTTCTGAAAGAGATGAAATTAAAAGCAAACTTAGGTTTAATGAAATATCAAAATCCGAGTATGACAATTTTCATAATGAACAGAAAGAACGTATTAAAGAAATATTTAAATATCCTGGTGGACACCTATTCAATGTTGTTAAGGATATAGACCTAATGACCTTGTCACCAAGTTGCCGGAATTTAGTGTTAGACGGTTTGACTCATTACATTGAAATTGCAATTAGAATTAACAGAAGAGACATTGGCAAACAGGTTTGTGAAAAAGTAATTGAAGAAATGCCACAGAACTACCAAAATCCATTTATTTATAAATTAAATAAAATTTCATATATTGAAAATCCTGCTAGTTTTGACAATGATATTTCAAAAGTAATGACTCCGACAACAATAACTGAATTAGGACAAAAATTGAAAGACGCACTATCGAAAAATAACGCCACATAACAACACCTATATCAAAGTTTGTGTTTGGTTGACGTGTTACGAAATCATCACTTTCGGGTAGCTGCGTAGCGTTATGGGCAAGTTTAAAAAGACAGCGACAATCTGATACGATAGTGACAAATTGAAAATAAGTAGGGATTTAGCCTTTTGACAGGACAGTGCAAATTTGATGGAAATTTATTTTGTTTGTGTTGTTCCACTGGCTAACGCTTGTGGTTCTACAATAATGCCATCCCTCTGGGATTTGAAATGTGGTGTTTGGAAGGGAAGGGATTGCCAAGTGTATGGAACGTGGATGACGCAGATGCTACTCAACGCGGATTTACACGGATTTTTATATACCCATACATGCGAATTGGTAATTAAAGGCACTTTAATAGGTTGTACGAGATTGATTTTTAGGTAATTGTGTAAATGCTTGATTTTCAGTATGAAAATTCTATTACTGTACATGAAAGGTACATGAAAGGTACTATAACAGTACATAAAAGGTACTATAAAGCTATTTCGTCCTAAAATAGGTTTACACAAAAAATAGAATTAGACAGGCATGCGTTATGTTTTGCTATATTTGTATATTGTGCTTATTATTAGTGTTTTAGTAAATGAAGTAGGGTTAGGGTAACTTTAGGGTGAAATTAGGGTGAAGTAAAGGCGAAGTAAAGGCGAAGTAAAGGCGAAGTAATAGCATATAACGCAATGAAAATTAGCAAGTTAGATGTATTTGTTTAACAGATTGATTATTAAAGTGTTATAAAAATAGTAAAAATTATAAAAACGGTGGTTTATTATTTAGAAATTATTGTTGCTAAAAAGTCTGTTAAACACAACCAGTTTTTTCATTTAATAAATTTTTTAGAAAATCTAGATAAATGTTAGTGTTATAACAATGTGATGGTTTACCATATTCTTTAGATTTTTGTAAGCTTACTGCTCAATGTACGTAAGTAATTAATAGTGTTTACATAAAGAATATTACGTAATTATTTTCGAACTATTGATTTTGTTAAAAAAAATAGTTATTTTTGTGTAAAGTTTTTATTAAATTTTTAAGTAAAATTAAAGTAAATTATTAACCAAATCAATACTTATGTTATGTTGAAAAAGTACTATTTTGTCATAGCAATTTTTATATTGCTATTTGCCAGTTCGTTATATGGAAATAATTTGTCTATTTCCAATGTAACAAACACAAACCCAGGCTTGCCTAATCCTCAGATAAGTTTTGTTATTTCCTGGGATAATTCCTGGTATGTAAACAATGGAACTGATGATGTGTGGGATGCGATATGGATTATTGTAAAATATCAAAATGTTCCAACAACTACTCCTAATTGTGAATCCCTTTTAAAATGGGAGCATTCTCTTATGAGTAGTGCTTCTACGGATTTTGCTATAGGATATCCTCTTGAAATTGTAAGGGTTGCAGATAATAGAGGTGTTTTTATAAAAAGAGAAAATCCAGGGACAGGAACTGTGCAGCCTACAACTGCTACTATAACTCTGAATCTTGGTGCAGGTACGTATAATTTTTCTGTTGTAGGAATAGAAATGGCTTATGTTCCTGCTGGAGCTTTTAATCTTGGAGATGGAGCTAGTACTAATACTTTTAGTAGTTTAAATATTGCTAGTGAAAATTTGATTATTGGAGGTGCTGCTGGAGGAGGAATTCAAGCTGATATTCCTGCAACATATCCTAAGGGCTATAATGCTTTTTATTGTATGAAATATGAAATTTCACAAAAACAATATGTAGAATTTTTAAACTTGCTTACTTATGATCAACAAACTACAAGAACGTCAGTTGCTCCATCTTCTGATCCTGGACTTACAGGTGTTTGTGCTATGGTAACAAACTGTACTAATCGTAATGGCATTAAAATAATAGATAAGGGTATTAACCCTACGAGGTCTGCTCTTTATGGCAATGATTTGGTTACAGCTCCAGGTGATGCTTTTAATAGTGCTAATGATGGATTATCAATAGCCTCAAACTTTCTTAAATGGAGTGATTTGTTGGCTTATTTGGATTGGGCCTGTCTTAGACCAATAACTAATCTTGAATTTGAAAAAGTAGCAAGAGGTAAGGAAGCGAGATTAGCAAATGAATATATTTGGGGAAGTACCCTTATTACGCAGGCAGTTAGTAATGATCTTACGGATGCGGGTTTAGCAACTGAGACTTCAAACTCCACAGGTAATCAAGGGCTTTGCGCTTATGGAGCAGCTGTAGATAAAGGTCCTCTTCGAGTAGGATTTCCAGCTACCAGTACTTCTACTCGTTCTACTGCTGGAGCAGCCTATTATGGAGTTCAAAATCTTGGAGGTAATCTTTGGGAAATGGTTAGTGGAGGAAATAATGCAGGAGGCCTTGGATATAAAATAACTTCAGCTTCAACGGATATTGGGGATGGAACTCTTACTCCAACAGGAGAAGCAGATATTCCTAATTGGCAAGCTTCTCCAAGTGTTGTTGGAGCTTGTAACATGTGGCACATGGAAATGCGTGGAGGTAGTTTTAAAAGTGCGAATACCACAGTTAGAACATCAGATCGTTCTCAAAACTCTGTTCTTTGCGGAGGAGTTGCTCCTTATGGTTTTGGTAATGATGTTGACCAAAGGCTTTCAGATGTTGGAGGAAGAGGAGTTAGATAATTTAAAATAATTATTGAATATAAACGATGAAAAAAAATATAACGATGAAAAAAATACATATTGAAATGCCTTTAAAAATAAGGTTTTTATTATTTGCATTTATTTTAACTATTTTTACAATTAACGCAAATAATGTAAGGATAACTAATGTAACCTGTTTAAACCCAGGTATTGCAAACTCATCTCTTAGCTTTAATCTCTCATGGGATAATAGCTGGAGAGTATCAGGCATGGCTCCTAATAATTATGATGCTGTATGGATTTTTGTAAAAACACAATTAGTTGATCCTGCTGCTGTAAATTGTGAGACAACTAATCCTTGGGTACATGGAGACATGCATACGGCTCAAGACTCTTTTGCTTCAGGATTGCCATTGGAGATAAAACTTGTAACAGATCAAAAGGGTATATTTATTCAAAGAGCTTATGATGGGACAGGTCAAATAACAGCAACTTATGTTAAAATAAAATTGTCTAATGCAGCAGGTAATTATAATTTTAAAGTTTTTGGTATTGAAATGGTATATGTTCCTCAAGCTGCGTTTGTTATTGGAGATAACAGTTCAAATCGATATATCCCTGCGCAATGGATTAGTTCGGAGAATGCGATATTAACTTCCTCAATATGTACAGGAACAGGAGGAAATTATTTTTTCCAATATGCTTGTAATGACCAAAGTATTCCAGCTGCTTATCCTAAAGGATATGATGCTTTTTACTGTATGAAATATGAAATATCACAAAATCAATGGGTGGAATTTTTAAATACACTAACTTATGATCAACAAGCCACTCGTACTTCTATCCTTCCAAATACAGTTCCTGGATTGTCTGGAGCTTGTGCAATGCAAGCAACTTGTAGCAATAGGAATGGTGTTAAATTAATTCAGTCAGGTATATCCACAACAGCTCCAAAAACTCCAGCTATATATGGGTGTGACTTACAAACAGCTCCGGGTGATGCTTTTAACAGTAATCTTGATGGAAAAAATATAGCAATGAACTATCTTACTTGGAATGATTTGCTTACTTATCTTGATTGGTCTGGACTTCGACCTATGAGTAATTTCGAATATGAGAAAGCATGTCGTGGTCCTATAGGTCAAGTTGCAGGAGAATATGCATGGGGAACTACTCAAATTACTCAGGCACAGAGTTCGTTACTTACAGGTACCGTTGGTAGTGCAACAGAAGTTTCGCAATCAAGAGGGTATGGGTTATGTGCTTATGGTTCAGCTTTGGGTGCCAATGGGCCTCTTAGAGTAGGTTTTGCAGCAAGAGATACTACTACCAGAGTTACTGCAGGGGCTACATATTATGGCATAATGGACATGTCGGGAAATGTTATGGAGATAGTTACAGGAGGGCAATTTGCAAATAGGCAAGGATATACACTTCAATCTACAATACATGGAGATGGATCTTTGACTGCGGCTGGTGATTATAATTCTGCTGGTTGGGGACCTGCATATTACCAAGGTGCATGGGCCGCTGTTGGAGGTCGAGGTGAGTGTAGTTTAGTTTGGTGGAATATTGAATTTAGAGGAGGGGCTTGGGATAGAGCTGCATCTGAAGCACGTATTTCTGACAGAAGTTATAATAATACATCTATTTGTAATAGTGTTTATACTGTATGTTGGGGATGGTATAATAACCAAACATATTCAGGTGGTTATGGAGCAGGAACAACTACTCAAACAAGACTTGCAAATGTTGGTGGACGAGGAGTTCGTTCGTTTCCTTAGTAAGATTTTCTATATATAAAGCCTTATTATAAAACATAATGCATAAAGGCATTCAAAATATAATATTAATGTTATTTTTATTAACAAATACCATAAATCTTTTTTCCCAATATACGGGAGGACAAGTTGGTGGGTTTGAATGCTTGTTATATAAATACCCTTGCACATCACCTAATCCTTTGGGAATGTATAAAGGGGGCAAATCGTTAGAAGCTTCTATAGGGAAACAAATTCAGATAAGATGTCAATCAATGTTTTTAGGAGGAAAAACTAAAGATGGACATGATGTAAACTTTTATAAATATCCATGTCCTCCACCAACATTTTTAAACATGTACAAAGGAGGAAAAGATATGGGGGAGAATACAAATAAATATATTCAATCTTTATGTATAAGAATGTTTAGTGGAGGGCAAGAAAATGGGTTTGCTTTAGGAGAACATATAGAAACATGCATAGAACTTTTAGATATGTTTTTAGGAGGAAAAGAAATAGGACAAACGTCCAGTTCTTTAATACAAGAGCGATGTCAATTGATGTTTGCAGGAGGAAATAATGGAGGAGATGATGCTATTGGTGTGAATATTTCTAATTGCCCAGAGCCAATATTTACAGATATGTATAAAGGAAGCTTAAGTGATGGATTTGGAGTTTCATATTCTATACAAGAGCGATGTCAATCGATGTTTGCTGGAGGCACATATGATGGAGCAAATGCAAGTAATACCATATTTTTTGTTTGTCCAGAAGCGCCTTTTTCTGATTTATATAAAGGAGGTCAAAGCGATGGATTTAATGCAAATAGGTTTATTCAACTAACATGCAATACTTTTTTTGCAGGGGGTAGAGAGGATGGTTTTGTTGTAGGGTTATTATTTCAATCATGTCCTGATTTGGATGTTATTGCATCTGAAGATTCTGTTTGTACGGGAGAAAGTGTTAGATTCTCTCCAGAATATACTGTGCATGATTATACTAATTTCGCTTGGTTCTTTGAAGGAGGAGTTCCAGACACATCAACAAGTAAATATCCTTCTATAAATTATCCCGATTCTGGATTATATGATGTTATGCTTATCGCTTCTAATGATTCAGTAAGTGACACTATTAGAAAAACGGATTTTATATTAGTTGGATTTAAAACAGCAGATCCGATTACAGCAAGTGGTCCTACTTCATTTTGTGAATGTGGTTCGGTTGAATTAACTGCTCCTGCGGGGCACACATATACTTGGTCAACAGGTCAAACATCGCAGTCTATAACAGCTTTTAATACAGGGACCTACAAGGTTACTGTTGATGGTTGCTATGTGCCTGCTGATTCTGTTAACGTTGTTTTAATGGATAATAATATTAAACCTCAAATTTCAACTAATGGATTTGATTATAATACTATAGTTTTAAAAACAGAAACAAATATTTCATATATCTGGTCTCCTAATGGAGAAACAGTAGACTCAATAGTTGTAAATAGCACTGGAACATATTTTGTGGAAACGGTTGATGTAAATGGATGTTCTAAGCGCTCTTCGAAAGCAAAAGTTAAGATAGGAGGAGTTTGTAATGAAGCCGCTTTAGGAATAAATCTTAATTATTTCTCAGGTATTCCTATAAACAATGAATGGGTTTTAACTAAATGGGAAACTTTTTATGAAGAAAATAATGATTTTTATACTTTAGAAAGAACAAAAGATAATGAAAATTGGACTATAATAGCTACTGTTAAAGGAAATGGAACTAAAAAAAATAAGTCATTTTATCAATATTATGATAAGAAACCAGTATTTGGAACATCATATTATAGATTAAAACAAACAGATTTTGATGGTAAAAGTGAGTATGTGGGGTATATTGCTGTTAATATATATCCTAAAAACATAAAAGTTCGGAATATATTTCCTAATCCTGTTGATAATAAAATTACTTATCTTATTAATTCAGATACAGATAGTACTATTTTAAACATAGAAATAGTTGATGTAATAGGCCGAATATTAATGTCAGAGAAAGTAAATCTTAGAAAAGGAGATAATCATAATTCTTTGGATGTTTCAGAAATGGAAAGTGGACCATATTTTTTAATATTTAATATCATTGAAAATAAACAGAAAAATATTAGAAAAAATTTATTTACATGGAAATTTATTAAACTTTAAAATGAATATTGTAGTAAAACAACATATTATATAGCAATTTATGCGAAATGGGAAGCAACATATAATATTATTTATTTTTTTAATAATTAGTGTAGTAATTAAAGCTCAATTACCTACATTAACTACAGATGCAGTATCCTTAATTGATACTAGCTCTGTTGTTACTGGTGGAGATGTTACAGACATAGGAGGTTCCCCTGTTACAGCAAAAGGTGTATGTTGGGGGACTTCTTCAAATCCATCTGTTGATTGCACTAATGATGGTGCAGGTTTAGGCGCTTTTGTTAGCAATTTAAATAATTTAATTCCTAATACATTATATTACATTAGAGCTTATGCAATAAATGCCGATGGTACGGCATATGGTAATGAAGAAACTTTTACAACTTTGCCAGCTACTCCTATTAATAGACGAGATGCATCTTTTGTTACTTGTAATGATGTGTTACGTATAAAATGGGATAAACCAACAATGGGTAGCGAAATTTTCACATATCAATTATTATTGGATGCTAATAAAGATGGAGTTACTGACTCAACAAAATTAAATATATCATCAGATTCTACACAAAAAACGTTTTATAACTTAAGTTCTGTTTATGGTTATGGGCTTTGGGCAAAATATGAAATACAAGCTGTAAATACTTCTGGAGGTGGGTATGTTATAGTAGATTCTATTCTTAGAATATGCCCTATTGCCGGTGGTGGTGAAGGGAATGGGTTTGATATGATTACATCTACATATTTATGTGATCCTCCTATTCCAAACAATATGTATTTTGGAGGAGAGGAGAATAGTTTTGCTTCACAAGAATTAAATATTTATCGTTGTCCTAATTTCTTTATGGGAGGAGAAGAAGATGGGTTTTATGTTGAAAAATTAAGTATAATTTGCGATCCTCCTACTCCAGACAATATGTATTTTGGTGGTATTTCCGATGGATATGGAAGCTCTAATCAACAGTTGGAAAGATGTCCTACATTTTTTTTAGGAGGCGAAGATGATGGTTTTAGTGGTTCTGATATTGTTTTAGGTTGCCCACAGCCTTCTTCTGATGATATGTATTATGGAGGTATTGGTCATGGAAGTTCTGAAAATTCTAAAATACAAAATAAATGTCCTTCATTTTTCTTTGGAGGAGAAGAGGATGGTTTTACAATAGGAAATATTGCTCAAATAGCATGTCCTCCTCCAGTGTTTACAGATATGTATCTTGGAGGACTAAACGATGGTCACTCTACTTCAAGATTATTACAAATTAGTTGTTCTTCATTTTTCTTTGGAGGCGAAGAAGACGGATTCACAATGGGGAATATAGCTCAAGTTATTTGTCCTCCTCCTGATTTTACAAATATGTATTTAGGAGGTAAAGACGATGGTTTTTCTTCCATAAGCAATTATCAAAGACGTTGTCAGTCGTTTTTCTTAGGAGGTGAAGATGATGGTTTTGTTATGACTGTATTTAAACCTCTTTGTGCTCCTGTTGCTGGTTTTGAAACAGCTGACACAAACATTTGCCAAGGAGAAACTGTATCTTTTATTGACACAAGTCTTAATTCTCCTACAAAATGGTTCTGGAATTTTGAAGGGGGAACGCCAGATACTTCTACTGCTCAAAATCCAATAATAACATATAATTCTCCAGGGACGTACACTGTTACTCTTACTGTTTATAATGATAATAATGGATATAGTGAACCTGCAATATCTGTTGGGTATATTAATGTCGGAACAAATGCTGCTGCTACAATAACCCCAGATGGACCTACTACTTTTTGTGAAGGAGATTCTGTTGTCCTTACTGCAAGTGCAGGGGTTTTCTATTCCTGGGCTCCAAACTCAGAAACAACACAAGAAATTACAGTTAAAACAAGTGGTAGTTATTCTGTAAAAGTTGGATGCTCTGTATTTTCTGCACCTATTGTAGTAAATGTATTTTCAGCACCTGTAGCAAATATAACTCCTGGTAATTTCGAACATGACTCTATTAATGGCGTAGATTCAATTGCTTTATCATCAACAGTTGCTTCTTCTTACTCTTGGAGTACAGGAGAAATATCTCAAACTATAAGTGTAAAAGAAACAGGAGACTATTATCTTACAATTACTGATGCTAATGGATGTACTGCCGAAAACCACACTGTAGTTATTATAAATACTCAATGTCAGGCTGCAATTTCTCATAGAAAAATAGGATTATGCGAAATAATGGCTACACCAATAGATAATAAATGGGTTCTAGTAGAATGGGAAGCCCCTTATGATTTATTTAGCGAGTTTTATACTGTGGAAAAAAGTTATGATGCAGTAGATTTTGATTCAGTAGGAACTTTACTTCGTAAACCAAATATTGGCACATCTCAATTATACTCTTTAATTGATAAAACTCCATATATTGGATTATCATATTACAGATTAAAAAATTTGAATTATTATAAAAATTATAGATATTCAGACGTAGTAGAAGTTATGTTAAATGAACCTGATGTTATATTACTTGATATGTATCCCAATCCAGCAAGAGAATATATAGAGTTTTCTTTTTTAAACGATTTTGCTAATACTAAAATAAATGTTGAAATAAAAGACATCACTGGGCGAACTATTAATAATGTTGATATAAAATTGGGAAGAGGAGAAAGCAGCATTCAATTAAATATTTCAAAACTATCAAAAGGCTTATACATTGCAATAATCAATATAAATGCAAATCAAAGTTCATTAAACAAACAGATAATTAATAAAAAGTTTATAAAACATTAATTAAAATTGAAACACCCAAAATCTTTTTTATTAAAATTATAGTAATTATAAATTTTATTTTATCTTTGTATTTAGTATTTTTATGTTTTAAATTTAAACCTTTATGAATAAATTTTACTCAATAATGTTATCGTTAAGTATAATTTTTAACGGAATGTTTCTATTTTCACAAAATAGTTTGAATGATAAAGACGATTATGCAATTAACACTTTAATAATTAAGCTAAAACCAGAGTATAGAAATTCTATTAAGGAAAAATCAAATAATGCTTTAAATAATGTTTTAAAGAAAATAAATGCAACAGAAATTAAAAGTCAGTTTCCAAACCATAAGCCTGTTATTCAAGAAAAGTCAAATACTTCAAAAGATAAATTAGTTGATTTAAGCTTGATTTACAACTTGCAGTATAGTAGTTCTATGGAAACACGAAAAATTATAAATATGCTTAAATCAACAGGCATGTTTGAATATGTTGAAATGAAAATTATTCCAAAACCATTTTATATTCCTTCAGATCCTTTATTAGCAAGTCAGTATTACTTATACCTAATTAAAGCTATTCAAGCGTGGGATGTTTCAAAAGGAGATACAAATGTTGTTATAGGAATTATTGATACGGGTATTGATTTTACTAATCAATCAGACTTAGCTGATAATATTAAGTATAACTATAATGATGTAATTGATGGAGTTGATAATGATGGAGACGGATATATAGATAACTTTAGAGGATGGGATTTAGGTGATGGAGATAATAATCCATCTCCTAATGGAGATCATGGAACATGGGTTGCAGGTATTGCTGGTGCAAAAACAGATAATGGAAATGGTATTGCTAGTGTAGGGTTTAATGCTAAAATATTACCAGTTAAAGTGGCTAATTCAACTGGAATTCTTGTTGCCGCTTACGAAGGTATTATTTATGCAGCAGACAAAGGTTGTCAAATAATTAATTGTTCATGGGGAAGCTCTGCGGGTAGAGGACAATATGGCCAAGATGTTGTAAACTATGCAACTATAAATAAAGGAGCTATAATTATTTCAGCATCAGGAAATGATGGGAATGAAATTCCAATGTATCCAGCTTCATATAAAAACGTAATTAATGTTGCGGCCACTCTCGCTACAGATGTAAAATGGACAGGTACAAATTA
>MEOD01000030.1 GCA_001768555.1 Bacteroidetes bacterium GWF2_29_10 | reverse complement strand
TCGCAAAATAAGACGTAATGCAAACAAAATCAATTTAATACAAGCTTAGCTTGACGGCTATGACTCTAAGGGTACTCTAATAGGTTGTACGGGATTGGTTTTCAGTTAATTATGTAAACGACTGATTTTCAATGTGTAAATTTTATTACAGTACATGAAAGGTACTATAAAGGTACTTAGTCCTAAAATAGGTTTACACAAAAAATTATAATAATGAAAAAATACAGTAAACTTATTTTAGGATTATCTAAAATATATATGAGTTAGATTAACCTAGATTGTACATAATAGAAACATCTTAAACATTTTTTTGAAATTTTCTAATGATGTAAATAATTGTAAATTATAGTTATAAATTAAAATTAATCTTTTAATTTTGCTTTGTTTTAGATTTTTTATTAAGTATGATTATGGATTGGACAAAATGAATAAGAAAAGGTATGAGGGAATGTTAGTTTCTTTAATAATGATGAATATTGCTTATAATTTATTAGCCTTTAAATTAAACTCATCCTAATGGAATCTAGGTTTATTAAACTTGAGAGTGCTATCTGTTCTCAAAATAATCAGAACCTTAGGATTAATTGCAATTGTCATATTATTTTAAAAATATAATAAATGCCGAAGGATTTCTATGTTTTTACGACTAATCAGTGAAAATCAAGAACAGATGCTACAAGACGAGAATAAATTAATAAAAAAAATTATAAACGGTGAGCAAAACGCTTTTAAACTCCTGTATCTCAAATATTCTGATTTATTGTTTGCGTATATCCTGCATCACATTGATGATGACAGAGATGCAGCTTTGGATATATGGCAAGACACATGGGTTGTTTTTGTCGAAAAAGTAAACGATTTTAAATATAGGTGCAGCATTTTTACATGGCTGTGTGCTATAGCAAAAAACAAAATATTTGATTATTATAGGAATGCAAAAAACAAAGAACTTTTCCAACCTATTGGTAACCTAAATTTTGATATTGATGCCGAGGAGCTTGATGTGGGGTCAATAGATGTGGAAACTCAAGTTGATGTAATTACGGTGTTGGCAAGTTTAACAAACGAGTACAGATATTTACTGGAAGTAAGGTATTTAGAAAATAAAAGCGTTGATGAAATTTCCAATGAAATAGGCAAATCATACAAAGCAACAGAATCAATTCTCTCACGTGCCAGAGAAGCTTTTCGGAAAAAATTCAAACATGTTAAAAATTTAGAACGATGAAACAAAATATAGTATATACTGAAGCAAACATTAAAAAGCTACTTGAATCAAGTTTTGATAAAAAATATCAATTAAATAAGCAACTCAAAGATGATATGTTACAATTACTAGAACAAAAAGTTGCACAAAAATCAAAAGACTCGCAATCTGAAAATAAACTTTTTATTGGACTTTCTGTTATTTGGATAGCTATATCTATTTTTATTTTTTCCGAAAAAAGATTTTCAATATATATGTTGGATTTGATAAAATTAGCTTTAGGACTAAGTATTATTTTAATTCCTTTTTCAAGTATTATTTTAATAATTATAAAAATAAAAGTATATGCAAAAAAAATGGTATAGGGTATTGCCATTGATGGCTTTATCTTCTGGAATCTTAGTGATTTTTTTACTTGCAACAGTTGTTGTTTACAAACCATCACGTAACATAGAAAATATTGTAAATAGAAAAATAGCTTTTGACAAACTAAAACAAATTAAAGTAAAAAGTACGGATAATGTAAACAGCAAAGCTTTTTTTGACTACATCAATAAGATGCTGAGCGGTGCCGTGATCAAAACAAAATGGTTAGTCTCACCCAAAGGGGAAGTAATTTACGCTAAAGGGGAAATGACAGCTAGTACAGCTCTTAACTCAAATATTTATAGCTTGGTTGATGCTCAAAATCGTGGATTAATTGATGCGGTTGAATGTAATCTGGACTCTATACAAAAAGGAGTCATGTATGTAGCAGCTTCGATTAGGCGTGAAGGCGAACATAATGATATTTACGGACATTTGGTTATCCCTTTAATGACAAATACTCATGTTTTGGCTGGGTTTGTAGGAGTTTCTTATACATTGGATGATTCTAAAACCCCAATTCGGATATATGTAATTAGCATAGTGTTGATTATTTGTTTTTTTATGTATTGGCTCTCATTACCAATATGGGTTTATTATGATTCACGCAAAAGAAACAACAAATATATTTTATGGACATTATTTGTTTTGATTGGAAACCTTCCAGCATATATTGCCTATCATATTACAAGGAGATAATTTACAATTATAAAAAAGTTCAAGTAATTGTCTTATCCTAAAAATAGGTTTACACCAATGTTGTTTAAATTATTTTTATTAATTCTTCAAGTTGTATTTTTCGAGAGCCTTTAAGAAGGACGTAAGCATTATTGATAGGATTTTTTTTGATGTATTCAGTCGCTTCTATAGTGTTATTGAATGTTAAGAAGTGTGGGTATGTTGAGTTTTTCTTGAATAAGTTTCCAACAAGAATTATTTTGTTAAAATTCATGTTGTTTAATTTGGTACAAATTGTTTTGTGTTCTGCATCAGAGTTTTCTCCTAGTTCGAGCATATCTCCGAGTATTATGATTTTATTGTTAGAGTTTATGTCATTAAAATTGTCTATTGCAACGTTCATGCTAGAAGGATTTGCGTTGTATGCGTCCATTATAATAGAGTTTGAATTTGATTGAATGAGCTGGGAGCGATTGTTGTTAGGAGTGAAATTTGTTAAAGCAAGTTTAATATTTTTGTTATTTATTTTAAAGTATTTTCCTATTGCTATTGCGGCAAGCATATTGTCAATATTGTATCGTCCAATAATTTTAGATTTAATGTTTATTGTTGAAGATTTATTGATTTTTACATAGAAATTCAGATATGGGTTTATTGTTAGATTTTCAAAAAGGAGGTTGTCATCGTTATAATATATTGAGTTGTTATTAGAGGCCATTTTTAGTAGTAGTTTGTCGGAGTGGTTTACGAATATTGTCCCATTTTGTTTTTTTATGTAATCATAAAGTTCTTTTTTAGTTTTTACCACACCATCGAAGCTTCCGAATCCTTCAAGGTGAGCTTTACCAATGTTTGTTATTATGCCATAGTTAGGTTGAGCAATTTTTGATAGTTGAGCAATTTCGCCTTTGTGATTTGCGCCCATTTCAATTATTGCAATTTGAGTTTCTTTTGTTATTGATAGTATGCTAATTGGCACTCCAATGTGGTTATTGAGGTTTCCTTTTGTGGCGAATACATTGTATTGTTTTTCCAAGACTGTTTTTATTAGTTCTTTTGTTGTTGTTTTTCCGTTTGTTCCAGTAATTCCTATTACTGGAATTTTGAGATTTTGTCTGTGGAATTTGGCAAGTTCTTGTAAGGTCTGTAATACGTTTTCAACAATTATTATTTTTTCGTTTTGATTTTCAAGTTTTTTGTTATCAGATATTGCATATGATGCTCCGTTGTCTAATGCAGATTGAATAAATTCGTTTCCATCAAAGTTTTCGCCTTTTAGAGCAAAGTATATTGCTCCTTTTTGTACATTGCGAGAATCTGTAGTTATAATGTTGTGGATTGTATATAGATTGTGGATTTCTTGTATAGTTTTCATGCCATCATTTTAAAAATAAAAACCCAAATTTAAAAAAAAAATAAATTAATAGTCTATACCACAAATAATAATTTATTAACTTTGCTTTTTATAATTCAAATCATTGTTTATAATGGAAAGTAAAAGGCAAATAAAAAGTGCTCTTATCTCTGTTTATCATAAAGATAATTTAGAGAATATAGTAAGAAAGTTAAATAAATCAGGTATACAAATCTATTCAACTGGAGGAACGCAAAATTTTATAAACAGTATAGGTATAGAATCTATTAGCGTTGAGAGTTTGACTGGTTATCCTTCAATTTTAGGAGGACGAGTAAAAACATTGCATCCAAAAATATTTGGAGGTATTTTAGGCAGACGTGATTGTGAAAAAGATAAGGAGGAATTGTCAGATTATATTATTCCAGAGATTGATTTGGTTATAACGGATTTATATCCTTTTGAGAAAACTGTAGAATCAAATGCATCTGCAGATGAGATAATAGAAAAGATAGATATAGGAGGTATTTCGTTGATACGTGCTGCTGCTAAGAATTATAATGATGTTGTAATAATTTCTTCAATAGAGCAATATGGTTTATTGGAGGAAATAATAGATAATGGAGCAATTACAACAATAGAGCAAAGACGAATGTTGGCAAGTATGGCTTTTAATGTATCTTCTTCTTACGATGCGGCAATATTTAATTATTTTAACAGAGATGGTTTAATAAATGCTTTTAAGCGTGATTTTACAAAAGTAAATGAATTGAGATATGGGGAAAATCCTCATCAAAAAGGTTATTTTTATGGAGATTTGGATAAGATGTTTGATAAGTTAAATGGCAAGGAGTTATCATATAATAATTTGATAGATATTGATGCTGCTATAAATTTAATAAATGATTTTGAAGAGCCTACGATAGCAATTATCAAGCATAATAATGCTTGTGGTATAGCTTCAGGAGACAATATCGTTAAAGTATGGGAAAAAGCTTTGGCTGGTGATCCTATTTCTGCATTTGGAGGTATTATTATATGTAATAATAACATTGATATTGATGTTGCAAATGAAATTAATAAAATATTTTTTGAGATTTTAATTGCTCCAAATTATACTTTAGAAGCAATAGATTTGTTAAAACAAAAGAAGAATAGAATTATATTAAAGCAAAAAACCAATAACTCAGATAAAGTTCAGTTTAGGTCGGCATTAAATGGAGTTCTTTTGCAAGAAATTGATTTAAAAAAAGAAATATCTGAAGATTTAAAAGTAGTGACAAGAGTTACGCCTAATGCTAGAGAAATAGAAGACTTATTGTTTGCAAATAAGCTAGTTAAACATACTAAATCAAATGCGATAATTCTTGTTAAAGATAAACAAATGATAGGCAGTGGGATGGGGCAAACCTCACGTGTTGATGCATTAAAGCAAGCGATTAATAAGGCAAAAGCATTTAAATTTACATTGGAAGGAGCTGTTATGGCTTCAGATGCTTTTTTCCCTTTTGCTGATTGTGTAGAAATTGCACATGAAGTAGGCATAGAATGTGTTATTCATCCAGGAGGTTCGATAAGAGACGAAGATTCAATAAATTACTGTAATGATAATGCAATGAAGATGGTAATTACAGGATTTCGACATTTTAAACATTAAAAATATTATATTTAACATGGGATTATTTTCATTTTTAGATAAAGAAATAGCAATTGATTTAGGTACAGCAAATACTATAATTATACATAATGACAAGGTTGTTGTGGATGAGCCATCTATTGTTGCGATAGATAAAACTACAAACAAGGTTATTGCTGTTGGAAAACGAGCGATGCAAATGCATGGGAAAACGCATGAAAACATTAAGACAATAAGACCATTAAGAGATGGGGTTATTGCAGATTTTCAAGCAGCGGAGTATATGATTAGAGAAATGATAAAAATGGCAGGTATTCGCCGTTCTATATTTACTAGTTCGTTACGTATGGTAATTTCAATTCCTTCTGGAATAACAGAGGTTGAAGAAAGAGCCGTAAGGGATTCAGCAGAACAAGCAGGAGCAAGAGAAGTTAGGCTTATTCATGAACCTATGGCAGCAGCGATAGGTACAGGTATAGATGTTTTAGAACCAAATGGGAATATGATTATAGATATTGGAGGAGGAACAAGCGAAATAGCAGTTATTGCATTAGGAGGAATTGTTTGTAATAAATCTATAAAATCTGCTGGTGACGAATTAAATAGTGATATAGAAAATCATTTAAGAAAAGTCCATAATATCCATATCGGAGAAAGAACGGCAGAACTTATTAAAATTAATGTAGGTTCAGCTTTGCCAACACTAGAAAATCCTCCCGATGATTATCCTGTAAGAGGTCGAGACTTATTGTCTGGAACACCTAAGCAAATATATATATCTTATACAGAGATCTCACATTGTTTAGACAAAACAATAGCTAAAATAGAACAAGCTGTTGTTAATGCTTTAGAAATAACTCCCCCAGAACTTGCCGCCGATTTATATAATACAGGAATTTATATTGCTGGAGGTGGTGCTTTATTACGAGGTCTTGATAAGCGAATAGAAATAAGAACAAAACTAAAAGTAAATATTGTTGAAGATCCATTAAAGGCAGTTGCAAGAGGAACAGGAATAGCTTTGAAAAACTTTGATAAATTTACATTCCTTATTAAATAGACTCCGTTTTCTTTATATGTATAAACAAAGTAGTAAATGCGCAATATCATTATTTTCTTTCAAAGATATTATGTAACAATATTGTTTGTACTATATTTGATAATAGGCTTTGTTTTTTTATTTCAATATAATAACTATCAAAAAGTTTATTTTTTTAATAGGTTTACATCCTTTTCTGGAAACATTTATATTATTAGAGATAGGGTTTATAAGCATTTTTCTTTAGATCAAGCAAATAGAGAACTGATAAAAGAAAATGCCTTATTAAAAGAAAAATTAAAAGATTCTTATATAATTAATCAGCATAAAACATTTGAAATAAACGATTCTTTGTACAAGCAACGTTATGAATATACTACAGCAAAAATAATATATTCAACGGTTAATTCTTTGAAAAATTATCTAATATTAGATAAAGGAGCAAAAGATGGAATTACTGAAAATATGGCTGTTGTTAATAACAAAGGAATTGTTGGTATAGTAAATAATGTTTCAGATAATTTTTCAACAGTATTATCTGTTCTAAATAACAAAGTCAAAGTAAGTATAAAACTAGAAAGAACAAAGTATATAGGAACATTAATTTGGGATGGGTATAACTCTAACAAAGCAAAAATTATAGAAATACCTATACATGCTGAAATAAAAGTTGGAGATAAAGTAATTACAAGTGGTTATTCAGAAATATTTCCAGAAAATTATAGTGTAGGTTATATTTTGCATATAAACAGAAAACCTGGAAATAACTTTTATGATATTGATATCATGTTAAGCAATGATTTTAATAATATAAACTATGTTTATATAGTTAAATGTTTATATAAAAAAGAAATTGAAAAGCTAAAAGAAAAAATAGGAGATGATAAGTAAAATACTAAAAAATATATTATTGTTTTTTGTTCTGATATTCTTGCAGGTATTTGTGTTTAACCATTTCTACTTGTCATCTTTTATTACTCCGTATATTTATCTGCTTTTTATAATTCAATTACCATTCGAAACCCCTAAATGGTTGTTAATAACATTAGCATTTTTGACAGGGTTATTATTAGATATTTTTTCAAATAGTATGGGTGTTCATATTATTGCAACTGTAATTGTAGCTTATTTTAGAAAAAATATATATGGATTGTTATTTACAACTAAAGATATTGATGAAAATGTATCCCCTTCTATAAGAGATATGGGAAGTACTTGGTTTATATATTACACCATTTTTATGGTTAGTATACATCATTTCTTCCTATTTATATTAGAAGCTTTTACATTTGCTCATTTTTCACTTATTATAGTAAACATTATTTTAAGCTCAATCGCCACATCTGGTTTAATAATAATAATACACATTCTAATAGAACGAACAACAACTAAAAATACAAAAATTGCTAAAAAAATATAATATATATTCTTTTAGCAATTTTAATTATAGTCTAATTTAATGAGATTAGCGCCTTATTTTTGCTCTGTAGGTCTTTCGATTAAAGCTCTTCTTGACAATTTCAACTTTCCTGTTTTACTGTCAATTTCTATTAGTTTAACGCTGACCTTATCGCCTGTTTTTAAGACATCCGTAACTTTTTCTATTCTTTTCCAATCTATTTCTGAAATATGTAATAATCCATCTTTTCCTGGCAATATTTCAATAAATGCACCAAAATCCATAATGTTTTTAACTGTTCCTTCGTAAACAGTTCCAATTTCAGGTACAGCTACAATATCTTTAATTCTTTTTTGAGCATTGTCAGAATCTTCTTGACAATTAGAGACAATGTCTATTACTCCAACGTTTCCTTTTTCTTCAATAACTATTGTAGTGTTAGTTTGTCTTTGCATTTCTTGAATTATTTTACCTCCAGGTCCAATTACTGCACCAATGAATTCTTTAGGTATAATTATTTGAACTATCCTTGGAGCATGAGGTTTGTAATCACTTCTTGGTTCTGATATAGTTTTTGTTATCTCATTAAGGATATGAAGTCGTCCTTCTTTTGCTTGATTTAGAGCTTTAAGAAGTATTTCAAATGTTAAACCTTTAACTTTTATATCCATTTGACAAGCTGTAATACCATCTTTAGTTCCAGTTACTTTAAAATCCATATCACCAAGATGATCTTCATCTCCTAATATATCTGAAAGTATAGCAAACTTTGAATTATCATCATTCGTTATAAGCCCCATTGCAATACCAGAAACAGGTTTTTTTATTTTAACCCCAGCATCCATAAGTGCTAATGTGCCAGCACAAACTGTAGCCATTGACGAAGAACCATTTGATTCTAAAATATCAGAAACTAATCTTATTGTATAAGGATTATCTTCAGGCATAACAGGTTTTAGTGCTCTTAAAGCAAGGTTTCCATGTCCTATTTCTCTTCTTCCTGCTCCACGCATAAATTTTGCTTCACCTGTAGAAAAAGGAAGAAAATTGTAATGTAATAAGAATTTATTTGAACCATCAATCACTACTCCATCAATAGTTTGTTCATCTAATTTTGAACCTAAAGTACAAGTAGTTAAAGATTGGGTTTCTCCTCTTGTAAATATTGCAGAACCATGAGATGCTGGAAGATAATCAATCTCACTCCAGATAGGTCTGATTTGGTCTAATTTACGACCATCAAGCCTAATATTTTCTTCAAGAATACAATCTCTAACAGCTTTTTTCTCTAAATCATGAAAATATGTGTTTACAAATCCTTTTTTTGCTTCTCTATCTTCTTCTGGTATACTTTCTAAAAAGTTTTGTTTTATTGCATCAAAAGATTCTTTGCGTATTTTTTTATTAGCAATGCCTGATTTAGCTACATCATAAGTTGCTTTATATAATTCGCTAAATATTTTTTCTTTAAGTTCTAAGTCATGAACCTCATGACAATAAGTTCTTTTTATTTTAGAAGCTTCAACCTTACTAGCTAGTTCTTCTTGAGCTTTACATTGAATCTTTATTGCTTCATGTGCTATTTTTATTGCTTTGAGCATATCTTCTTCTGACACCTCTTTCATTTCACCCTCAACCATTACTATATTTTGCTCAGAACCAGCAATAATCAAATCCAAATCAGAATTTACCATTTCTGATATTTTAGGATTTATTACAAATTCTCCATTTATTCTAGCAACTCTAACTTCTGAAATTGGACCATTAAAAGGAATATCTGAAACAGCTATTGCTGCAGATGCAGCTAGACAAGCTAAAGAGTCGGGCATTTCATCAGTGTCAGCAGAAATTAGAAAAATCAGCACCTGAGTTTCTGCATGATAATCCTCAGGAAACATAGGACGCAAAGCTCTATCTACTAATCTTGAAATTAATATTTCATGTTCAGATAATCTTGATTCTCTTTTAATAAAACCACCAGGAAAACGACCTGAAGCAGCATATCTTTCTTGATAATCAACTGAAAGAGGCAAGAAATCTTGACCTATAACAGCATCTGTTTTAGAAACAACAGTTGCTAAAAGCATTGTGTTTCCTTTCTTTACAACAACACTTCCATCTGCTTGTTTTGCTAATTTCCCTGTTTCAATAATTATTTCACTTCCATCAATTTGCTTAATTGATGTTCTTATTCCTAAGTCTAACATAAATTTATATCCTTATTTTCTTTAAATGTATTTTTCTTAATTGCCATATACAAAAAAAGGCAATCCTAAAATTGCCTTTTTTATTCAACAACAAAACTGTTATTTTCTTATTTTTAATTTTTTGATTAATTCTCTATATTCTTGAATATCTTGTTTTTTCAAATAATCAAGAAGCTTTCTTCTTTTACTTACAAGTTGGATTAATGCTCTTTCTGTTTGAACATCTTTTTTATGAACTTGTAAATGTCCAGTTAAATGCTGAATTCTATGAGTAAATAATGCAACTTGTCCTTCAGTGCTACCTGTGTTATCAGCTTTACTACCATATTGTGTAAAAATGTCCTGTTTTACTTCACTTGTCAAATACATAATCTTATTTATTTCTTAATAAGTTTTTTAATAATTTCTATTTTAAGTTTGCAAAGTTAATAAATTTTTTAGAAACAAAAATATTATTTTATTTTTTTATGCAACTATCTTTAAAAAATTGGATAAATATGATTAAAATATTATTGTAAAAGTCTTGTCTATTTATCTGATTAATGTTATGTTCCCTTTTTTAAAGAATTTTTCATCTCCCCAACAACTAACTTCGAGATAATAATCATATACTGCAGGGTCTAAAGCATTTCCTTTATATTTCCCATCCCAGCCTCTATTCATATCATAAGTTTCAAATACTTTTTCTCCCCATCGGTCAAATATTGCAAAATATATTTTTTTTATTACAGCCGATCTGACAAATACCATATCATTTTGCTGGTCATTATTAGGGGTAAATGCATTAGGAATGTAAATATATGGCTCTTCGCACAATACTTCTCTTATATATATTGTTGCGGTATCTGTAAATACACATCCAAAGCTATCAACAGCATTTAAATAATAATTTTCCTGTTTTATTGGAAAAACAGTTATGCTAACACCATTTCCTAATGACATTTTATTTTCTCCTACCCAATCAAATTTGTAATTAGTTATATTTTCAGCTGTAAGAGTTACGCTTTGTCCTACAAATATTGAATCGGCAGATTTAGTTATGTTTACATTGCTGTATTTAGAATAATCAATATCTATATTTACGGTTTTTGTAGTATAACAATTCCTAGAATCATAAACACTAACAGTATACGTGCCTACACACAAATCTGTTAACAAGCTATCTTCTTTTATTTCCCCATTTATATTCCACAAATACTTATAAGGAGGCACCCCACCCCAAGCATTTACACTTATTCGACCACTACAAAAATCTTTACAAATTGTATTTGTTATTTTTATATTAACATCTAAATCAATTGGGTCACCAAAAGACACCGTGTTATATGCTTTACAATCATTAATATCATCAACAGTTATATTATAGACTCCTTTACATAAAGAATTTATTGTGTCTTTTGCGGTGTTATTGCTCCATAAATAATTAAAAGGAGGTGTTCCGCCAGAAACAACAGCAAGTGCAGATGCGTTGCAATAATTAAAACAGCTTATTTCTGTTAACTTTTGAATATTAACTTTTAATAAAGGAGGCTGTGTGATATTAATTGTTTTTTCCTCATAACATCCTGCTCCATCTGACACTGTTAGTGTATAACCTCCTGCACATAAATAACTAATATTAGAACCTGTTAATCCATTACTCCACTTTATTTGTAATGGGTGAGTGTATGCTGTAACATTAATATTTATTTCTGCATCACATTTCCCAAAGCACGTAGCATTATTTATTGTTTCTTTTACGCTGAATAATGTTGTATCTATTATAGTGTATGTTTTTATATTAGTACAATTGTTTTTATCTGTAACAGTTACTATGTGTGTGCCTTTACATAGAGAGTTTATAACAGAGTCTTTAGCAGTATTGTCCCAAGAATAAGAGTAAGGGCTTATTCCTCCTTTTGCAGTAAGAGAAATACTTCCAACGCATGCCCCATTACAACCATTGTGCGATATTGTTTTTAAAATAACATTTATTGAGTCAGGTTGTGTTAATTTTATAGTTTTTATAATTTCACATTCTCGATTATCTGTTACTGTTAAGGTATAATCACTTGCAATTAACGATGTCGCAATATCAGTTGTTTGGTTATTTAAATCATTCCATGTGTATTTATAAGGACTTTCGCCTCCTGTTACAGTTGCTATTGCCTTTCCTGCATTTTCTCCATAACAATTAGGGTTAAAGATACTTATATTAGCGTCTAATATTGGAGCATCAGAAAGCTTTATATTTTCTATTTTTCTACATCCTTTATTGTCTGTAACTGTCACATAGTAATCTCCTCTAGAAAGATTGTTAATAATACTATCTTTTAAACTATTGTTCCAATCAAAGGTGTATGGTTGAGTTCCTCCTTTTACAGATAAATCAATAGAGCCATTTGAATCACCAAAACATCTAGGTTGTTTAATCGTTGAAGTTATTGATATATCATCTGGGGAATAAATAGTTCCAATGCCTGTCCACATGCAATTATAAATGTCTTTAACGGTTAATTTATAATCACCTCCTGTAAGATTTGAAATAATAGGTTTCTCATATCCATTTTCCCATGAGTAAATATATGGACCACTTCCGCCCTTGGCTTCTACAAAAAGTTGACCATTATATAACCCGAAGCATTCAATGTCTTTGGAAGTTATAGTAACATCTAATGGTTCATTTTGGATAATTTCTATTTTATCATTTATCTTGCAACCATTTTTGTCTTTAACGGTTACTTCATAAGTCCCTATTTTTAGATTACTTACTGTTGATTGTTTTGGCAATTTTATGTTGTTCCACGTGTATTGATAATAAGGAGTTCCTCCGCTAGCTATAGCATTTATAATACCACTACTGTCTCCCCAACACATAACATCCTGCTTTAAAAGTTTTAAACTTAACTGCTGTGGTTCGATTATTTCAATGCTATCAACGAATTGACAATTATTAGCATCTATAACAGTTAACACATAGAGTCCATTGCTGAGATTATATAAGCTATCCGTTTGCAATATTCCATTTGACCAAGTATATTTATAAGGCATAATACCTCCCGTTACAGTTGCTTTAATAATTCCATTATTATAGCCAAAACATGTAATATCTTTTTTCGCAAAACTAACATCCAAAACAAGTGGCTGTTTTATTGTATCTTGTGCAGTTAGGTAGCATGTTTCATTATCAGTAACGGTTACAACATATATTCCAGTATCAAGATTTTCTATTGTAGGTGTAGTTTCCCCATTTGACCAATTGTATGTGTATGGACTTTTCCCCCCAGATATATTAGCTGTTATTTTTCCCATATTGCTGTTTGCACATAAAATGTCATCCTTGCTAGTGTTTAATGCTAAATTTGATAAACATTTTATTTCTACTTTCTCAATTAATTGGCAACCCCTTTTATCTCTTACTGTAACCTCCTGAACCCCTGCAGGAAGCATGTCTATATATGGATCAACCTTTCCGTTTTTCCAATTAAAGTTATAAGGTGTTTCTCCTCCAAATACTTGAACTAATGCTGTTCCTTTTTGATCGTAATAACATATATTATCCGTTTTTGTTATCTTTATTGAAAAGGTGTCCACTTTATTTAGTATGGTTGTATCAATAATAAAGCAACCAATATTGTCAGTTACTTTAACAATAAATGTTCCTATACATAAATTCGATATTGAATTTGAAGTATTTGGATTGTTATACCAAGAGTATAAATAAGGCAATGATCCATTTGATGGAGTAATATCAATAACACCATCACAATTTCCTGCACAAGTAATTTCTTTAACATACTTTGCTAAACTAATTTTATTAACATTTAATATTACCGAATCTATAGCTGTACAACCTATTTGGTTTGTCATTTCCACATAATATGTTGTAGTTTCTGTAGGTTCTACTGTAGGGTTGTATTTTGTTGACCCTGAAATAATAGATTCTGTAGGAGTCCATTTATATTTTAGAATATCTGTTGAAACTAAATTATTTGCTTTTATAACAATATTATTTCCATCACAAATTGCAGTATCTGTTGTTTGAACTTTTATTTCAAAAACATTTACTATTGCAGAGTCTACTAGTTTGCAAACATTGCCATTTATTTTTATATAATAACTCTTATTTTCAGTTGGACTTACATTAATAACACTGTCAGTTGAAGAAGTATTAATAGTATCACTAAAATTAATATTGTTTGACCAAACAAATCCTGTTGCTGTTCCTTTTGAATTAGCTAATATACTAACACTAGAACCTTTACATATTGATTCAGGCAAAATTTTATTTAACGAAATATTTTCAACAAATACTCTTTGTATGTATTTAGTTGAACATACTCCATTTGACATAATAAGAGAATATGTTATGTCTTGTGTGGGTTTTGCATAAGGGTTTGAACTAGTTGGGTCTGATAAACTGCTCGATGGAGACCATGAATAAGTTATACCACTGTGATTTATGGGTTCCAATCCTATTTGCACAACGTCACCATTGCAAATATATTTATTTTCTAAAGTGTCTTCTCCACTTGTAGTAAAATCATTAAGTATTGTAAATGTTTTTAAAATAGAGTCTTGAAAATTACAGGAAGAGTTATCTGTAACTATTAATTTTACACTATATGTTCCTGCTTTGTTATACATATGTGTTGGATCTTTTAGACTTGATGTAGTCCCATCTCCAAAATTCCATAAATAACTAACTGGAGCTGCACTTGCCGAAAAAGATATATTTTTAAACGGAGCATTGTAAGGCGCACATCCTGGGGGCGGTAATTCAAAGTCAGCAATACAATTAGGCAATTCAAAGCTAAATACAAATACAGCATTATTGCAATTATTGCTATTATTTGTTCTTGACCAAGCACTTTCTGTTGTAGGCATAACATTCAACTTACTAACATTACTGGTGTCTTTTGAACGACCTCCACAACCTCCACAAACTGCTTGATACACTTTCCCTCTTTTATTAAACCTACTTGTCCCTCCGTCAACATGCTCTCCTATACCATAACCTCCAAAAAATGTTGCATAATTTAACTTTGAAGCATCTTCTTTTAAAACCATTAGATAGAAATCACTACCATCAGTAGTTTTCTGAAAAGCATCAGGTGTTACTTCTAAATTTTTTGTTCCTGTTCCTCCCATGCTGTAGTTTACCTGACCTCCCCATCCAACTAAGTAAACCATATCGCAATAGTCCACAAGCATTGCCGTTGGTGAAATATCTGGCACTCCTGAGCCGGAACCAAATACAGTTGACCATTTTAGCGTGTCTAAAGATTTACTTATTTTTGAAACAAATTGACCACTAGCAGGATTATTATATAAAGCATTTTTAATTAATTGACTACCTTTGGCACGAGTTTGACCAAATATGTAAATATCATCTTCTCTGTTTACATCAACTAAGAAAGATTGGTCTTGTTCGTAAGTTCCAAAATACGTTGAAGCAAGTAACTCACTCCCATCATCACTAATAACAGATACATATCCGTCAGATAAACCTCCCTGATAGTTTTTGTTGATTGCCTTGTTATTTGTTGGGAAATTTCCAGATGTTGTTCCTCCTGTAACAATAGGTTGGTTCTTTGAATTAATAGTTATTCCATAGCCACCATCATTTCCCGAACCTCCTATGTAGCTAGACCAAACTAAAGTGGTAAGATTATTATCAAGCTTAAATATACAAGCATCTTGCATACCTCCTCCAAAAGTCTTTTGAAAAGCATCTTTACTAATCGGAAAATCTTTTGAATGAGTACTTGTTGATATAAAAATATTATTATTGTCATCTAATATCAATCCTCCCCTTATCTCATCTGCATAATTATCTCGAAGGATTCCTTTCTCTGAAAATAAAGAAGGAAAATGCTGTCTATAAAAAAAAGTATCTTTTGTTAGAACATAATAATATGTTGTATCTTGAAATGCCACCGAATCATAATTAAGCCCATCATTATCTGTGCCTCCTACATATGTAGAATTTAACAAGCTTGTTCCATTTTCATTTAGCTTTGTAATCACAATGTCTGAGCCTTTATTGTAGTCAAGCACATAATCTATTATTATTGGAGTACCTCCATTAAAAGTATTGTCATAAGCATTAGCTGATACTGGATAATTGTCCGACCCTGTTGTTCCTGAAATAATCAATTCATTCTTTGAATTAACTATTAAACTATGAGGAACGTCAACTCCGTTACCTCCCAAATACGTTGCATATAGCCTTTTAGAACCTACACTGTCATATTTTATAATTGCAATATCACAATCGCCTCCTTTAAATAAAGTTTGATAAGCTCCCATTGAAACAGGATAACCTGTGTAGAAATCTATTCCTGCTGAGTAAATGTTGTTTTTATAGTCATATGTTGCTGTAAATCCAAAATTATCTGATAAAGATCCTGAAAATGTAGATGCAACAAGCATTGGATCTATTATTAATAAATTACTCCTATTATGCCTTTTTACTTTGTATTTGAGCGTTTTCCCTTCAAGCACAAAAGAACATTCAATAGCTATTTTCTCCCCATTATCTACCTCAAAAGCAATAGGTTTAAACTCTGTAACATCACATACGGATGTCCTAACAACAAGATTCCCTTCTTTAATAAAAATATCTTCCACTCCTTCATATTCAACTTGTATATCATTAATATTTGCTCCAGGCTTTACTATAAAATCATATTTTACAATCTTATCAAAAGAATATAAATGAAAATCTATATCATTATAAACATTTTCATAAAGCAAACTCTTATAGTTTTTTACATTTGAAGCCCACTTCGTTTTATCCATACCTTTGTAATAATTAACATAATCACTGAAAGCATCCAAACCTTTTATCTTTAAATTGCTATTAATATTAGCAAAATTCATTCGGTAAGCATGCAATTTATTTATAAGACTACTATTATTAACGGTATCTACATGATCTTCATCATGCTTATGTAAATTATGCCGACAATTAGGATTTTTGCATGTTATAGGCTCATCTCCATGTTGAGCTGTAGTATTATCTTTTAATAAAAATGTTATACCTTTATTTTCTGCAAACAATAAACCTCCATCAATATTGGCTCTAAATAAAACATTATTTTCCCATTGCCCTTTATTTTCTGTAAACCTTATTATTGCAGATGTCGTATCATACGAAACAACCCCATTATCAGCAAACATTTCTAAAGAAAATAAAAAAATAAAAATGATATAAAAAATTTTATATTTAGCCATTAAATTTTGTTTTATAAAAAGACCGCTAAAGTAATAAAAAAAATGATATAAGTCAAGAAGTTGTGAAGTTTTTTTTATAACATAAATCAAAATAGCATAAATCAAAATTATATTTGAAAGAAATACCTCAGCTATGACGCGAAATTTAGTTAATATGCTATTCCCTTTTAAATTAAATAAGAGGAGCTAATAACTTTTGGGTTTAATCAAAATTAATTTTTGATATAGAGCACATATAAAGCACATATACAGTTCATATAGAGCACATATAAAGCACATATAGAGTACTTTAACCTCACCTTTAACTCTGTTTATCAACCTCAAAATCACATTTTAAACTAATAATCAAATGATTAACCATACAAATTTTATCATATTTGCTTTTAATTATTTTTTTTATGCTTATTCGTTTGTTTGGATTTTACCAGTTTACTAAAACTGTAACAATCTAATTTTGATATTATTTATAAAAAAAATGTTACATTTTCCCATACTTTAAAAAAATATTTTGTCCCATAAAAAAATAGAGTTATGCCAAAAATTATTAATACTTTTACAAAAAAAATACACACAATATGTCAAAAAAAAACATTGCAATATTTGCTTCAGGATCTGGGTCTAATGCGGAAAATTTAATTATGTATTTTAATAATACAAATACTGCAAAAATTAAAATGATATTGACAAACAATCATAACGCTTACGTATTAGAAAGAGCTGAAAAACATAAAATTAAAAGTAATGTTTTTAGTAAAGAAGAATTAAATAATACTAATAAAATCATTGACCTATTATTAGAAAACGATATTGACGTAATCATACTTGCTGGTTTCCTATTAAAAATACCTCAAAATATTATAGATAATTACGAAAATAAAATTATAAATATTCATCCAGCTCTACTCCCTAAATACGGAGGCAAAGGAATGTATGGAGACAATGTTCACAAATCAGTTCTTGAAAATAATGAAAACTTGAGTGGCATAACAATACACCATGTGAATAATAATTATGATGAAGGAAATATTATATTTCAAGCAACATGCAAAGTAAACAAAGATGATTCAATAGAAGCACTCGCAAAAAAAATACATGAGTTGGAATACAAATTTTTCCCATTAGTTATTGATAGCTTTTTAAAAACGTTGTAGCATTACTAAGGTTGATTAAAATATTAAATACTAAAAAAATACAATGAATATTCAAAATTATAATATTAATTTATAATTTTGAATGTTTTTATTAACTAAATTTAATTTATAATTTTATGAAAAGTTTAAGCAAATTTAACCCTGTAGTGATTGTAGTTGCAATCGCCATTAGTTCATTCACTTTTTTCATGTCGTTTAAAACTAACCAAACAAATGAAGGAGTTGTTTATGTTTATAAACAAATTACAACTGTAGAATCCATTGTCCCTGGAGGGCTAGGTCGCTCTAAAATGTTAGAAACTAACGAAAAAGGAGAATTAAAAGAAACATCAATGGAAAATTTCTACAGTATGGTTGGAATTAATTTTGGAAATATAAATAGTAATGACAAGCAAATACTCAATACAATTAATTCTCTTAGTGCTGAAGGCTGGCAATTATTCAATGTGGGTGTAGGTGTTCAAAGCCCATCTGACAAAGGACAAGGCATTTATATGACAAGATATCTATTCAGAAAAGAAAAATAATTTTATTGCGTAATATTTTTAGGACGACACTCTATGATACCATTGCTAAAAGTACGTTATTAATAATTTCGTTCTATATATTGCATTTCTGTTTTCATCATATTCCCTGCTAACTTATGCAATCGTAGTTATTTTTTTTTAAAATTTCTGATACTTTTTTTCTCTTAAAAGATTCGCTAAAATCCCATTTGCGCTGAATTTCTGTTGTTACTCTAAATCTTTGTCTTGTTGCCATCTTTTTACAGTTTTAAATTATTAATAAAAATCTGTTCAAAACGACCATACTATTTCAGGCATTAACAATTATTTATACAATTCTATAAATTTGCAAAAAAAATAATGTATATTTGTGTTTTCCATTATTTGTAAATACAAAATGATTAGTAGAGAAGAGAAAGAACTAAAAATTGGTCAAAAAGGAAAAGTTATTTGGCTAACTGGCTTATCTGGTGCAGGAAAAACTACTCTTGGCATATTACTTGAAAACGAGCTTTTTGAGATGGGATATATGACTAAAGTTTTAGATGGAGATACCATAAGAAAGGAACTTAATTATAATTTAGGATATAGTCTCAAAGATAGAGAAGAAAACAACCGGCGTGTTGCAGAAATATCAAAGATGTTTGTTTCATGTGGAATAATAACAATTTGTTGTTTTATAAGCCCAACTGAGCAAATACGAAATAGTGCAAAAAGTATAATAGGAGAAGATGACTTTATAGAAGTATATATAAATAGTTCATTAGAAGTATGTAAGCAAAGAGATGTAAAAGGTCTATATACAAAAGCAATCAATGGAGAAATTAAATATTTTACGGGAATTAGTAGTGATTTTGATATTCCATTAGCACCTGACATAGAAATACGAACAGATATACTATCAGAGGATGAGTCATTAAACAAATTATTAAATTTTATATTAACAAAAGTGAGTTTAAAATAAATATCAAATATGTATTCTTACAACTTAAATCATTTAGAAGAACTTGAAGCTGAATCAATATTTATATTAAGAGAAGTAGCTGCACAATTTGAACATCCAGCTCTATTATTCTCTGGAGGAAAAGATTCTATAGTAATGGCTCATCTAGCTCGAAAAGCATTTTATCCTGCTAAAATCCCATTTCCCTTATTACATATTGACACTGGTCATAATTTCCCAGAAACAATGATATATAGAGATAATTATGTGGAAAAAATAGGAGCTAAACTATTAGTAGGACTTGTGCAAGATTCCATTGACGAAGGAAAGTGTGTTGATGAAAAGGGATTTAATGCAAGCCGTAATCTATTGCAAACGATAACTCTGCTTGATTCAATTGAAAAATACAAAATTGATTGTGCTTTAGGTGGCGGTAGAAGAGATGAAGAAAAAGCTAGAGCAAAAGAACGTTTCTTTTCTCATAGAGACGAGTTTGGGCAATGGGATCCAAAAAATCAAAGGCCTGAGCTTTGGAATTTGTTTAATGGAAAAAAAAGGATGGGAGAGCATTTTCGGGTATTTCCTCTTAGTAATTGGACAGAAATGGATATATGGCAATATATATTTATAGAAAATATAGAAATTCCAAATATATACTTTACTCACAAGAGACTTTGTATAAAAAGGGATGGGACTATTTTAGCCCATTCTCCATTTCTAACATTAAAGGATAATGAAAAACCAGAAGAGTTGCAAATTAGATTTCGCACAATAGGCGATATGTCATGCACTGGTGCAACATATTCTACAGCAAATACACTTGAAGAAATAATAATGGAGGTTGCTGCAACACGAGTAACCGAACGAGGAACTCGGTTTGATGATAAAAGGTCTGAAACCGCAATGGAAGATAGAAAAAAAGAAGGTTATTTTTAACATTTTTACTCGATATAACAATGAATAAAGAAAGAATAAACAAATATATAGACATGGAACTGCTTCGTTTTACTACAGCAGGAAGTGTTGATGATGGCAAAAGCACATTAATCGGGAGACTTTTATATGATACAAAATCCATATTTGAGGATCAATATGATGCAATAAAAAAAGCGAGTGAAACAAGAGGCGAGGAATATGTTAATTTAGCTTTATTAACAGATGGCTTAAAAGCAGAAAGAGAGCAAGGAATAACTATTGATGTTGCATATAGATACTTTGCCACACCAAAACGTAAGTTTATAATAGCAGATACACCTGGACATATTCAATACACAAGAAATATGGTTACTGGAGCTTCAACAGCAAACCTTGCATTAATTTTAGTTGACGCAAGAAAAGGTGTAATTGAACAAACGCATAGACACTCTTTTATTGCATCTTTGTTAAAGATTCCTCATTTAATAGTATGTGTTAACAAAATGGACCTAGTTGATTATAACGAAGAGGTTTATGATAATATAAAAGCAGATTTCAAAAAGTTTGCAGCAAAATTAGATGTACAGGATATTAGGTTCGTTCCAATTAGTGCTTTAAAAGGTGACAACGTTGTTAGTATGTCTAAAAATATGCCATGGTATCAAGGAGGTCCTACATTACTTTATTTACTTGAAAACATCCATATTGGTAGCGACCATAACCTTATTGACTGTAGATTTCCTATTCAGTATGTAGTTAGACCATACAGTGATGATTTTCATGATTATCGAGGGTATGCTGGCCGAGTATCTGGTGGCGTTTTCAAGAAAGGAGATACTGTAATGGTTTTACCATCTGGATTTAGTTCAAAAATAAAATCTATAGATTCTTTTGATGGAGAAGTTGAACAAGCATTTTCGCCAATGTCAGTAGTTATTCGATTGGAAGATGATATTGATATTAGTCGAGGAGATATGCTGGTTAGAGAAAATAACCTTCCTAGAATATCTCAAGACATAGACCTTATGATATGCTGGTTAAATGAAAATAAATTAAAAATAGGACATAAATACACATTAAGGCACACAACAAAAGAAGTCAAATGCATAATTAAAGAAATAAAATACAAAGTAGATATAAATACTCTACACCGTATTGAAAGTGATAAAGAAATAGGTCTAAATGACATTGCTCGGATTGTTATTCGCACAACACAACCTCTATTTTATGATGCTTACAAAATTAATCGGACAACAGGAAGCTTAATACTTGTTGATGATTCAACAAATGAAACTGTTGGAGCTGGAATGATTGATTATAAAAACTAAATATTTATGAAACATAATGTAAAAGCAGACTGGAAAGGACTGATGCAATTTAATGCAAACGTAAATGGACATGAGTTAATAATGGATGCAAATGAAGCATCTGGAGGGCAAGACAAAGGTGTGCGCCCAAAAGAATTAATGCTTACAGCATTGGCAGGTTGTACAGGCATGGATGTTATTTCAATATTAAAAAAAATGCGTGTTGACTTAGATCGCTTTAATGTAAATGTTGAAGGCGAGCTAACCGAAGAACATCCAAAACATTATACTAAAATTCATATTACATACCAATTTTCTGGCAAAGATTTAGATAAAGATAAACTACAAAAAGCAATAGAACTTTCTAAAGACAGATATTGTGGAGTTGCTCATGTATATAAAAAGGTTATGGAATTAACTTATAGCATAGAGATAATGTAGAATCATTAAATTACAATAGGTACCGTTCAAAAAAATGTGTTTAATAAAAACTCATTTTAGGTTTAAATGGCGCTAAATTATTTTATTACAGCATTGATTTATATACATCAACAGTTTTTTTTGATGTTTTATTCCATGAAAATAATTTCTCTCTTTGGTAGCTTTTTTGTATTAAATCACTACGAAGTTGTTTATCTGTTAATATAATATTAACAACTTCATTTATAGATTTTGCAGACTTAGGGTTGAAATATATTGCAGCATTATTAGCTACTTCGTGAAATACAGGAATGTCAGAGCAAATGACGGGACATCCCATACTAAAAGCTTCAATTAAAGGCATTCCGAATCCTTCAATTAGAGATGGAAATAACAACGCTATTGCATTTTTATATAGTTTTGCAAGAGTAGAGTCATTAGCTTCAATATTCAATACTAAATGTTCAATATTAAGAAATTTGAAATACTCAATTTCTTTAGGTGTAAATTTATTATTTGAACAAATTAGTTTAATATTTTTTTCTTTTAATGTATTTGCTATTGAAGATACCAAAAAATAGAAGTTTTTATATGAATATCTATTTCCTACATATAAAAAATAGCTTCCATAATTATTTTTTTGAATATCATTATTTTCTCTATTAGTTTCAATTGAATTCCCATGATAAACAACATGTATTTTTTTATCCGATATCCCATACAATTCTATAATATCTTTTTTTGTATTTTGTGACACAGCTATTACTGCCGTTGCATTTTTAACTATATTATGTTTAGTTTTGTATATTTTGTCACTAATATTGAAAAGTTCTGGGTATAGTTCATAAATCATATCATGAACGGTTACTACATAAGGCTTTTTTTGTATATATTCTAAAAAATAATCATCATAATAAGTAGGGTGAAACAGATCGAAATTTCGCTTTTGAATTGAGTTTATTGATATATTAAAATTCTCATTAATATCTTTTTTTGATTTAGTTGCTTTATTTAATATTTGTTCTATAAAACTTCTTTTTTGAGGTATATTAGTAATAGGAAGAATATTTGGCATTATATCAAGAAGGTGTAAATTATCTGATTGTTTATAAGGCAACATAACCTCAACCTCTTTACTCATACTTTTAATTATTTGAGTAAAATACCTAGATATACCCCCTATTCTTTGCAGGCCAAATATTTGATGGTCAAAAAATACCTTCATTAATTATTGCTTCATTTCAATCACTTCATTTACTTTATTCACAATGTCAATAGAATCCAATTTATACTTAGTCATTAGCTCTTCTGGTTTCCCGCTTTCACCAAAAACATCATTAACAGCTAACATTCTTATTGGTGTAGGAATTGTTTGTGACAGTAACTGTGCAATGCTGTCCCCAAGACCTCCATTCATTTGATGTTCTTCTGCTGTAACAACACATCTTGTTTTCTTTACTGAATTAATTACAGCATCTTTGTCTAATGGTTTAATAGAATGTATATTAATAATTTCAGCATTAATACCTTTTTCGGCAAGCATATGCCCTGCTTCGATAGCTTTCCATACCAAATGCCCTGTTGCAAATATTGTTACATCCGTGCCTTCGTTTAACAATAAGGCTTTCCCTATTTCAAATTTTTGATTTTCAGGAGTAAAATTAGGAACTACCGGACGACCAAAACGGAGATAAACTGGTCCCAAATAATCAGCAATAGCTAGAGTAGCAGCTTTAGTTTGATTGTAATCACATGTGTTAATAACTACCATATTAGGAAGCATTTTCATCATTCCTATATCTTCAAGAACTTGGTGTGTTGCTCCATCTTCTCCTAAAGTAAGTCCTGCATGAGACGCACATATTTTAACATTTTTATTAGAATACGCAACGCATTGTCTTATTTGGTCATAAACTCTAGATGTAGAAAAATTTGCAAATGTTCCTGTAAATGGGATTTTACCACCTATAGTAAGCCCTGCAGCAATAGAAATCATATTTGCTTCAGCTATTCCTATTTGAAAAAATCTTTCAGAAAATTCTTTTGCAAAGGCATCCATTTTAAGCGAACCAGTTAGGTCTGCACACAGTGCTACTACATTTTTATTATTCCTTCCTAATTCTGCAAGAGCATCTCCAAATCCCGATCTGGTATCCTTGTTAGATAATATTTGATACGTTTTCATTATATTAATACATGTTTATATTTATAGATTGTCCTGATTCTATTTTAAATTGCTTTTCTACAGAAAATTTTGTTTCAGATGCAGTTTTAGCTCTGTAAACAGCTCGATAATTCCCTGGTTGCAATAAAAGCGATTCTTTTGTTATATTTTCTTTAAAGTTGTAAACTAATTCAAGTTTGTTGCTTTCTTCCAAATATATGCCACCATAACCTATTGAATTTAGATTAAATGTTACTTGTCCAGGCTGAGGGATTTCAACAGTTGTAGTATGGCTTTGCATAATTTGAATTTCATTAATTTTTATTCTAGGTAGTGTCAGTACTTCTATATCATACAATCCTAAAATATACTTTTCTTTCTGATTAATATTTTGAACATTAATAATTTCTGGTTTTTGAAATTGCTTAACTAGATATTGAATATTAAGATTTCCAGCACTACCACCTTTCATCTTTACAACAAGATATCCCTGAGGCGCTGAAATTGGTATTACATTATGCTTGCCAGGAATAATTTTAACACTATCATTACTAACAGGAGGAAGCGTATGTGCCACAACAGTATACTCAGGAAGAGGGTCTATTAATAAAGTGTCAGGGAAACCCGCTGAGTTCAATGTATGAATAAAATCATAACTTATTCTTCCATTAAAATTGTCATAAAAAGTAACATTAACGTTTGTTTCTGAAGCCCTATGTTGATTATCTAATAAATTAACTTGAGCTGTTGTTGAATTTAATGCTTGAGACACAACTATATTTAATACTGTTTTAAAACTAGCTTCATTTGTCGCATCAAAATATCTACCAACACACTCAAATTTATTTGCAAAATTTTCTCCTATTCCAATAATGAAAGGCTTTAAAATTATTCCTTTTTTTTGTAAAGCAGCAGAAACTGCACATGGATCTCCATTACATTCTTCGATTCCATCTGTTATTAAAATAATTATGTTTCTACAATTGTCACATGGAGAAAAATCATCTCCTGCAGCTTCAAGACTTCTTGCAATAGGTGTTGTTCCTTTTGGTTCAATAATTTTCAATTTTCGCTTGATTGCAGAAATATTGTTCTTAGCTATAGGTACTTCCAATTTGGTGTCATTACAATCCTGAGGAGGAACTCTACTTTGGTGTCCATAAACTCTTAATCCTATTTCAATATTTTCGTCAATTCTTAAACTATCTAAAAAATTTGTAAGCATCTTTTTTGCTATATCCATTTTTGTTCCTGTTTGCCAACGTCCATACATGCTATATGAAGCATCAAATATGAATAATATTCTGGCTCTGCTTTTGGTTTCAGATTTATTAAGTTGAGCTGAAACATGAACAACAGAAAAAAGAATAACAAGTACTAATAAACAAATTTTTTTCATTATATTTTTTTAATAATCGCCAATTGTTTCTTTTAATTGGGAAAGAGCTTTATTTAATTGTTCATCATTAGGAGCTACTCCATGCCAATTATGATTATCTTCCATAAAATCAACACCTTTTCCCATAATTGTTTTCATTATTATAACAATAGGTTTGCTTTTATTAATTAGATGTTTTGCTTCATTAATAATGTTAATTACTTCTTCAATATTATTTCCATCCATTTCCAATACATCCCACCCAAAAGCATCCCATTTTTTGTTTAAATTACCTAAATCAAGTACATCCTTTACAGGACCATCTATTTGTTTTTTATTGTAATCTACTATTGCAATAATATTATCAATTTTTTTAGCTGCAGCAAACATTGCGGCCTCCCATACTTGACCTTCTTGCAATTCACCATCTCCCATAAGGCAATAAACAATATTATTTTCTTTATTTAGTTTTTTTGTCAATGCAGCTCCTATTGCAACTGATAACCCTTGTCCTAAAGACCCTGATGCAATTCTAACACCCTCTATTTCATCTGCTGGAGTTGGGTGACCTTGAAGCCTTGTTCCTAATTTTCTAAAAGTTCCTAATTCATTTATAGGAAAATAACCAGAGCGGGCTAAAGCACAATACCATACGGCAGACAAGTGCCCATTTGAGAGAAAAAATAGATCTTGCTCTTTTCCATCTATTGAGAAATTAGCTGGATCATGATTTAAAATATTAAAATACAATGCTGTAAATAAGTCTGCACATCCTAAAGATCCTCCAGGATGTCCTGATTTAACAGCGTTTATCATTCTTAATAAGTCCCTTCTTATTTGGGTTGAAATGTCGTTTAGTTCTTTTATTGTTTTCATCTTATCTTAAATCTATTACTTCTATATTGGGATATTTGCTTTTATTAAAGGTAAAGAAATTATTCTCAAGAGTAACGTTTGGAGTTAATTCTTTGATCTTAAACGTAAACATATTGCCATTTTTTTCATAAACTATGCACTCTGTTATGTGTTTTTTATTTTTATCAACCATTACTCTAACTTTATAATGAGATTTTCCTTTTATTGGAACTAAGTCAATAATATGATATGTAACCCCAGCCTTCAACTCGTCTTTTATAAATTTTGACTTATACCCTTTTTTATATAAATTAAAAATATTAGCAGGATTTATAGCATCTTCATCCGTTATAACATTATTTATTTGAACTTCATTTGCATCATCAATAAGCGTCCAAACAGTTTTATTGTCAGACATAACAGATTGACCTTTAAATTCTAACTTATACATTTCTCCTTTAAGATACAATGTGCCTTCTTTTGACTCGTTTATTTTATCCTTTTTATTTTCAAATCCATTTATAAATTTTATTTTTATTGTTGAATATGTTTTTATTTTTTTACTAACTTCATCTAATATTTTTTCAGGATTAGTCTCATTTTGTGAAAATGACATTATATTAAGTCCTAATAAACTGATGATTAACAATATGATTTTTTTCATTAATTAAATATTGAGATTAAAAACTATTAATAATTTCGTTGAGTCTTACTTCGTCTTTTATTAAAACTTCTCTTGGCTTACTCCCATCTTGCCCTCCAACTATTCCAGAACGTTCTAATTGATCCATTATCCGTCCAGCCCTATTGTAACCTAATCTAAACTTTCTTTGTAACAAAGATGTTGACCCTTGTTGGGTTTGTACAACTAAACGTGCACAATCTTCAAACATTGAATCTTTTTCGGATGAATCAAATTCAAGAGCGGGCTCATTTTCATCTATAATTTCTGGTAACATTAGTGGCTCAGAATAACCTTGTTGTTTTGATATAAATTGCGTTATTTTCTCTACCTCTGGAGTGTCAACAAAAGGACATTGTAAACGAATAATATCGCTACCCATAGACAACAACATATCCCCTCTACCAATAAGTTGCTCCGCTCCTGATGTGTCAAGAATGGTTCTTGAATCCACTTTTTGAGTCACTCGGAAAGCTATTCTCGCTGGAAAATTTGCTTTTATAATTCCAGTTATAATATTAACAGAAGGCCTTTGAGTTGCGATAATAAGATGAATCCCTATTGCTCTTGCTAACTGAGCAAGTCTTGCAATAGGTAATTCGACTTCTTTGCCTGCAGTCATTATTAAATCTGCAAATTCATCAACCACTAAAACTATATATGGCAGAAAACGATGTCCATTATTTGGATTTAACTTCCTTGACGTAAACTTAAAATTATACTCTTTTAAATTTCTTACCTGAGCATCTTTTAATAGATTATATCTATTATCCATTTCTACACATAAAGAATTTAATGTTGTAACTACTTTACGAACATCTGTAATAATTGCATCTTCCGTATCTGGTAATTTTGCTAAATAATGATTCTCTATTTTAGAATAAAGTGTTAACTCTACCTTTTTGGGATCAACTAATACAAATTTTATTTCCGCTGGATGTTTCTTATACAATAAAGAAACTAATACTGCATTTAGCCCTACTGATTTCCCCTGCCCTGTTGCTCCAGCCATTAACAAATGTGGCATTTTAGCTAAATCAACAACATAATTTTCATTTGAAATAGTTTTCCCTATAACAATTGGCAAATCAAATTTAGATTCTTTAAATTTGTCTGATTCTATCAACGATTTCATTGATACAATCTCAGGATTTTTCTTTGGGATTTCTATTCCAATTGTCCCTTTTCCAGGAATAGGCGCTATTATTCTAATCCCCAATGCAGAAAGGCTTAAAGCTATGTCATCTTCAAGATTTTTTATCTTTGAAATTTTAATTCCAGGAGCAGGAATTATTTCATATAAAGTTACAGTAGGCCCAACAGTTGCTGATATTTTAGTAATTTCAATCCCGTAGTTTCTAAGAGTATTTATAATAGCATTTTTATATTCAATAAGCTCCTCGTCGGTAATTTTAAGATTATTACTCCCATGCTCTTCTAATAAATTTGAATCAGGGAAAACAAAATTAGGCAAATCTAGTTTTGGATTATAAGGACCATATTTTATCAATAAAGCTTCACTATTGTCATAATTATCTTTATTTGCTTCAATTTCTTCTCCATCTAGTGTATTATCAATGTTTTCTTCTGAATATTCATTATCTGTGTCTTCATTATTAGTTTTTACTTCAAAATCTATCTCTTCCCTTTCTTTATTTTCTTCATTTTTCGTAATTTCAAAAGGAGTTTCTTTATTTTCTTCAGATGTTGTTGTTTTTACTTCTTCTGGAGTTCTTTTAATTTCAAAATCACTAAAGTCGTCTTTCTTCGATTCTTCTTGCTTCTCTTTTTTAAAACTATTTGTATTAATTATTTTATTCCTACGTATTTCAAATCCATCATCTTCTTCAAAATCTGACGATGTTTCTTTTTCTTCTTTACCCAAATCATCTTCATATGATTGGGTTTTTATGGAGTTAATATCTTTTTTAAACATAAAGAAAATATTTTTCAACCACTCCGTAGAAAAATTATTTAATATCATATATACCAATAAAATAGTAGAAAGAATTATAATCTCTCCAACTATTCCAAAAAACAATTTCAATAAATAGCTTGACTCATAACCAAAAGAACCCGCATATATTAGTAAACTTGAGTCAAAAACTCCTCCAAGTGTATCTGGATTTAATATTAGTCCTAAAACAGTTGATGTAAAATATATCCAAAAAATAGAATGATAAATAAGCTTATTTAATGGTAATAAACTATATTTAAAACTTAATTTTATTCCAAAAACAAAAACAATAAACAATAACAATACAGACATAAAACCAAAGCACTTATAAATAAGATAGTACGAAATATAACGACCTATTTTACCTCCTAAATTATTATTCTCTATAGAATCATTTAATATAAAAAGATGACCTGTTTCATTCTTTGTAAAATCATTTGTTGAATAAACAACATTATTAGCTTCAATTATAACTTTTCCCGAATTTTCAAAATAAAGGCTATCTACATCAGAAACTCTAATCTCCCAATTATAAACAAAACTAACAAAGCTTACAATCGTGAATAAAGAAAAAGCGATTAGTAGAAATCCTATTATTCGTCTTAATGAATCTGATTTAAGTTTATCTAAGATAGAAAACGAATTTATATTTTTCTCTTTAGGCTCAGTTTTTTTCTTTTTGCTACTAGCATCATCTTTACTTTTTGTAATAGAATTCTCTTTTGCAATGTTTTCTGCATTACCTAAATCTTCTTTTTCTATTTTACTCTTTGCCTTAAATTTATTCATTTATTACATTAACTATTACATTGCAAATGTACATTATTTTTTTTCACAATTATATCTATACAATCATAAAAAATTATAAAACCGTATATTAGATTTAATTTTATTTGATCAAATACAATAATATTGCAAACAGTCAAATCAAATTTCAAACCAATTAAAACTCATGGAAAACAAAATGAGACCGTTGCAAGGCAAAATTTCATAAAATAATTACAT